>JBFWYS010000135.1:0-8553 GCA_050186175.1 Pseudobdellovibrionaceae bacterium | reverse complement strand
GACCTTTCTAAACTTCAATGTTTCAATCGAAACATGAATACTTTTCTTGCAATTGGACTTTTGGGTCTCCTCGGAATTTTTTCTCGGTACGGCCTTGATCTTATTTTCTTCGAATCAAATCCGTCTTTTCCGGTTTCGACTTTTCTCATTAATATTCTAGGCTCTTTGCTTGCGGGCCTCATTTATGTGATGGCTCACCGATATAACATCGCTCCGCAAATTCACACAGCTCTTCTAGTGGGATTCTGTGGAGGATTTACGACATTTTCGGCATACTCCCTTCAGACGATGCACATGCTAGAAAGAGGCCAAATCGGTTCTGCTCTGCTATATCTGACGTTGAGTCCGATCTTAGGTTTGGCTTTTGCCTACCTGCCAGTCTTAATTTCAACGAAAATCTAGCCCGGCCAGTTGAGTCATATAGCATTCTTTTTACCAAGTGACCTGAATTTTTAATTTACGGCACCCAGCTGGGATTAAGCTCGAGCTCTCTCAAAAACTCGGAGAGAGCCTGAACTCCCTGCCCACTTCCACCAGCAGATCCAAGCGCACCCTGCGCACGATCCGTCCACGCGTAGATATCGAAATGTGCCCATGGCTTTCCACCTACAAATTTTTCTAAGAACAAAGCCGCTGTCACGGCCCCTCCGAAGCCGTCGAGTGCATTTACAAAGTCTGCAAATGGACTCGACATGGAGCCTGTGTATTTTTTAAAGAGCGGCATTCTCCAAGAAAGATCGCCTTTTCGTTGCCCCGCCTCTAATAATTTCTCAGCGAGAGAATCGTGATTGCAGAATAGGCCCGCTAGATCGGCTCCGAGCGCTACTTTAATCGCACCCGTAAGTGTCGCGACATTAATCACGACCTCCGGAGCATCTTTTCCTTTTTGGGTGACGGCTACGTCGAGAGCATCTGCCAAAACCAATCGGCCTTCAGCATCTGTGTTGTGAATTTCGACAACCATTCCATTTCTCGCTCTAAAAACATCACTTGGACGCATTGAGTTTTGATCAACCGCATTTTCAGCGAGAGCCAAATAAAAATCACACGGCACAGAGAGCCCGACTTCCTCGGCCCAAGCCGCAAGCGCAAACACGGTTGCAGATCCGCCCATATCTTTTTTCATCAAACGCATTCCAGATGACGGTTTAATGTCCAACCCGCCCGTATCGAAGGTGATTCCCTTTCCAACAAAAGCGATCGGCTTCGTGCGAACTGATTTTTTAGGACGATAACTGATGTGAACAAGTGCCGGAGGATGCGCAGCCCCTTGGCCAACCGCCAAGTGTAATCCCATTCCTTCTTGCTTCAGTTTATTTGCGTTCCAAACTGTAACAGAACTCGTGCTCGAGTTTTGGAAATATTTTTTTGCAAGCTCCGAGTAAGAAGTCGGGTTCAAATCCCCCGGAGGAAGATTAACCAAGTGTCTGCAGATATTCAGACTCTCGCCCAAAGCGCGTGCTTCTTCCAAAATAGTTTTATCAAGTGCTACTTTCTTTTTTGTTTTTACGCCCTCCAGTTTCAGAACAAAAACCTGTTTCTTCGTCGCCGTTTTATCTTCTTTTGGCGGCATAAAAAAATTTCTGAACTGATACTGAGCGAGCTCCATGCCCACGAAAATCGCAACTTCTTGTTCGCGATGTGTTTCAACCAAAATAACCTGAAGCTTTGCTGCATGAGATTTTTTAAACTGTAAAAAGAAACTTCCCGCATGATCCCTAAAAGAAGCATAAGAAGAATCATCCAAAAGCCCGCCATGATCTATTTTCAAATCCTCGGATTTTGCATTCGCCTGACTTCTGTAAATCCAAACAGGACCTTTTTTTCCAGTAAAGTGCAAACTCGATGCTTTTGATTTTTTAATTTCATCTGCTTGATAAGGCAGAGCATGTTCTCTCAACACTGAATCTAATTTCGAATTTTGTGCGTTTCCAAAGAAATAACAGAACCCTGTCGATTTGCCGGGAGCTTGCCCCATTTTACAATCAGAAAAAAATGTACTCTTTGGAAGTTGAATTTGATCTTTAGCCATAAGGTTCCTTTAATTAAGGATAAGCGGTAAAATCCTAGTAAACCTGAAAGCAAGAGTCCCTCGCAACCTCCAATGCAGGCCTTCCTTCATATTTCCGCGCAATGTCGAGTTGAAAGCTTTGCTACAAAAGCTCCTATGAGCCTATCATAAAAGAGAATGACAAATTTGAGCCAGTTAAAGTGCGTTCTGTTAAATGCTGAGAACTTGTTCATCTATTTAGATCAAAAGCCCCTCAACGTGGAACTTTTGTCTGAAGACCAGTGGCAAAAGCTCTCCTCGAGTCAGTACGACTTAAAATCCCTGCGCAAAACCAAAGGACTGGCCAAGGTCATTCAAGAATTATCACCCGATGTTGTCTTGCTCTGTGAAGTGGGCGGCCTCGAATCACTGCAAAACTTTAATCACTACTTTCTGAAAAACGAGTACCACTGCTGCTTAGTCGAAGGAAATTCGGATCGAGGGATCGACATTGGCTACCTTGTTAAAAAAGACCTTTCCCTCAAATTTGAATTTTTCTCCAATCGTCACCGAGAAATCGGCTACCTCTATCCCCATGAGCGACAAAGCCTCGAGACGGGCTTACCTGCAAATGCAAAAATTCCAACCAGTCATAAATTTTCACGAGATGTGGTCGAACTTCGACTCTTTTCTTCTGATAGCAAGAACCCTTCGGTTGTTTTTTTGCTGGCCCACCTGAAGTCTCCCCTCGATCCCGAACGAGTTGACCCACGAGGCGTCGAACGACGAGAAGCAGAACTTCGCACCTTGGTACAGATTTACAATGAACTGCAAAACGAAATCGGATTGCATGTACCTGTGGTCGTCGGTGGCGATTTTAACGGCAATGCATCTCGGCATCAAACCGAACCTGAGTTCAAATTCCTCTACGAAAACTCCAAGCTCGAAGACGCTCTAGAGATTGCTCAAATTCCGTTTGAAAATCGTCCCACTTTCTTTTTAGTTCGCAATGGCGGAAAGAGCGAAGGTCGACAAATCGATTTCTGTTTTCTTTCTCCATCTGCGGGCCAGCTTTTGGATCCTCAACAAACTGGAATTTTTACTTACAAAGACGAGTGGGGAATGGCGATTCGAAAACCTGTGACACTGGACGAGAAAATGAATCTTCCCTCTGATCACTACCCACTTTTTTTCACACTCAAAAACCTACCGATTCTCAAGTGAGCGGCTTGACCGAAGCGAATTCATAAGGCAGCCTCAAATCATGGCAATTCAAGAAAGCAGTCAGTCCATTTCATTTGAAATTGTACCAAAAGCTGTCTTTGTCCCTCAGGAATCAAGACCTGAAGTGGGATATTACTTTTTTGCTTACCACATCACCATTCGCAACACGGGAACAACAGCCGCGCAACTATTGTCGCGCCACTGGGTGATCCTCGATGGCCACAATCAAACAGAAGAAGTCAAAGGTTCTGGAGTCGTGGGGCTTCAGCCACGCATTTTGCCAGGACAGTCTTTTGACTACCAAAGCGCCTGCCCTCTTCGCACTCCAACGGGGAGCATGCGTGGCTCATTCCAAATGGTCACTGATGCAGGCGAGAATTTTACAATACAAATTCCTGAATTTTATTTGGTAAGCCCCAACTCTCTTCATTAGAGACCGGCTGAGGCGCGGCCGGCCCAGGCGCGGCCAGCCCAGGCTTTGACTTTTTAAAAATACGAGTGAAAAACAGAAAAACCTCCTAGAGCGTGATGAAACAGTCTTCATCAACGGCTCGAGGATTTATCACACTGTCTGCTGAGTCGAAAGAGGCGGAACTTGAAAACTAGACTTAGGTGGTGATTGAGCTGTATTTGAAACCTCAGGAGCATTTGGATGAAAGGCAGGCTCTTCAATCGTATGAAGATCCAGCTCTACCATTTCTCTTAGACTTGGTTCCCAATAATTGGCCTTGGTCACTTCCATGCGTAGTAAACACAAGTCAGGATCCGCAACTCCATCAGAAAACCAATGAAGAAGATCATCGTTCCACAATTTTGTTTTTATCTTTTTTTCAGTCACGACTTTAACGTTTCCTTCCGCTGACAAAAATCTTTTGTCCGTTTCAGAAGAAAAATGAAGGGAATAGGCCGACGTCTGACCTTTTCCAATTGCGCTGACTAAGGGAGACAATCGATCGATAAAGACCCAAAACCCACCATCAAAACTTTTATTTGTCATAGGAACCGGACGAGTCATCAGAGATCCATCCGCGCTAATTGTTGAGAGCATGGCAACACTTAGCCCCTCAACTAGATTTCTAATTTTTTTGTTCGGAACTACGCCGGTTTTTTTAAAGGGAGCCACTCGCGTCCTCCTTGAGGCGAAATAAGAATCTAAAAATTCTAGCCTAGAGGACGAGAAAAGGATTGAAGATTTCTTAAATAATACCTTGTTGAGAATTGAAATAAGTATTCACACATCAAAACAGCAGCTTAGCGCCCCGCGTTTACGATGAACTGCAGCGCTTCAGTGACCGCATCGAATATCAATTGATAACTCATCGAAGGGACTCCTGCTTTAGCCACAACCTGAGAAGGCATATAAGGGATATGGATGAAAAGCCCCCTCCCCTCCTGATCTGTTCCATTTAGGCGGTGCAAAGTTTTAAAATAAACGTGATTACAAATAAAAGCTCCGGGACTTAAAGAAATTTGCGCTGGAATTTCTTTTGCACAAATCTGATCACGAAGTGCCGGCAAATTTAAAGAACAAGAGTAAGAAGCCGCAGCTCCCTTTAATATTTCTTCGCCCTTTTTTAAAGTTCCTTTTTCGTCAGCAAAATTTGTTTCAGACCAATTGTGCGCAAATTTTTCGAGTGACACGTGCGTTCGGTTTCCCGCCTGCCCCAAGTGAACAACGAAATCATATTGGGTTTTCTCAAGTTCATTTTGAACGGGCAAGAAACACTCTTCATAAACAACCGGCAAAATCAAAGTTTTGATTTCTACTTTTGCAGGAGACAAAACTTTTAGAATCGCATCAAGAGACTCGACAATTTTTTTTGAAGGATTTATTTTTTCACCGCCGAAAGGCTCAAAGCCAGTTAAGAGAATCTTCATGGTTTACGGAGATCTCATTGAAGATTTCCAGCCGCTCTTTTCTTTCGTGTAGTGGTAACGTTCATGCAAGCGCCCCTCGCGGCCAAACCAAAATTCAATCGTGTCAGGGATCACATGATACCCCCCCCAATTTGGAGGACATGGAAGTGGGTCTTGTCCCTTAAATCTCTCTTCGACCTTGCGCACTTTCTCCTCGAGCTCTTCCATTCCCGAAACTTCTTGGCTCTGAGCCGAGGCCCATGCACCTATTTGACTCAATCGAGGACGAGACTGAAAATATTTTTCTGATTCAGCCAGTGTTAACTTTATAACCGATCCCGTAACACGAATTTGGGTTGCCAAAGCCGACCAGAAAAAAACCAAAGCTGCTTTCGGATTTTGCGCAAGATTTTGCGCTTTAGGACTTTCGTAGTTCGTATAAAATGAAAACCCGCCGCGAATCATTCCTTTGTAAAGGACCATTCTGGCAGCGGGCATACCTTCTGAATTCGCAGTTGCGAGTGTCATCGCGCTAGGCTCGGGAATTTTAGCCTCCTGAGCCTCTTGATACAAATTTAAGAAGTTTTCAATCGGATCTCGAGTGGGATTAAACACACTCAAACTTTCAATTACTTAGTCTTCTTTTCGGGCGGAGCCGCTTCTTTGATGCTCACAAGCTCAACTTCAAACACTAGAACTGAATTCGCTGGAATTCCAGGACGTGGAGAAGATCCATAAGCCAAGTTCGAAGGAATATAAAGTTCCCAAACACTGCCGACTGGCATCATCTTCAACGCTTCTGTCCAACCTGGGATCACACCGCCCACTGGAAATTCAGCCGGTTGATTACGGTCTCTTGAACTATCGAATTTTTGTCCGTTAGTCAAAGTACCTGTGTAGTGGGCAACAACTGTGTCTTTATCAGTTGGTTTTTTGCCCGTTCCTTCTTTTACGATTTTATATTGAAGACCTGTTCCAGTTGTTTGAACTCCCGCTTTTTTACCATTCTCTTCGAGCCACTTTTTACCTTCAGCCATATTTTTCTCAGCAGCTTCATTCTGCTTTTTGATTGTGGCTTCTTGCAGTTTTGTAAGAGCTTGCTGCATCTCTTCTGGAGTGAGTTTTGCTTTCTCACCTTTCATTACATCTTTAATCGCCAAGCCCATTGATTCTGAATCAATGTCGATACCTTGGTTCTTCATGTTTTGACCAATTTGCTGGCCAATTGCATAGCTAGCTTTCTTTTGGTCGTTGTCTAGTTTAGGTGTACATGCAGAGAACGCTGCTGCGACTGCTACTACACACGAAATTTTAAGCAAATTACTATTGATAGAATTCATAAGTTGACTCCTCACTAATGTTGTCAGCAATAAGATCATCCCTGAGAGATTCCCACTTGGCAACTTTAGGCTTCACAAGCTTGATTTTCTTTATTGCGCGAAGTCATCAAATCCCCTACCTTGAAAGCTCATGACTCCAGTCAACCTGGTTCTTTTTTTCGTCGCTCTTGTTTGCCTCTCCCAATCGGCGAGTCTCATAAAATGGGTTGGAGCCCCTGTCTTTATTATAGGAATGTGGCGGATGTGGATGGCGAGCGCAGGACTTTTGCCCTTGGTTCTTCGACAAAGGGAGTTGAAATCCATTTCGAAATACCACCCAGACTCAGTGAAGGCCCTTGTCCTTTCTGGGTTTCTGCTTTTTTTGCATTTCTGCACCTATTTTTATTCAGCTCAAAATACCAAGGTCGCGCATTGCATGATTATTTTTGCGACAAATCCACTTTTTACCGCCTTGGGCGCAGCGATTTTTTTAAAAGAAAAGATAACTTCGCGATTGGTTTTAGCTTATGTCCTGGCCGCTTGCGGAGTTTGGCTTTTGGTGGCTCACTCCCTAAAATTTGAACCGGCTTCAGCGCTTGGAGATTTATCGGCCTTACTGTCGGCGATTTTCTATGCTGCTTATTTTTTGACAAGCTTCAGGGCACGCAAGGAGTTTAGCAACACAACCCTCACGTTCGTGGTCTTTTTCATTACGGCCATCTGCTTTACTGTTGCTTCGTTCAGCGAGCCAAACTGGACTGATTATTCACCTCGAGCATGGTTTGGAATTTTTCTCCTTGCAATCCTACCAACAATCTTGGGTCACGGCCTTCTGAGCTACCTTGTGAAGTTTATCAATATTAATATTTTGTCCTGCGGGAAGCTGGTGGAGCCGGCGATCGCCTCGATCACGGCCTATTTTCTTTTTCACGAAATCCCGACGGGCTCTACACTTATTGCCTACCTAGCCTCTGCATTAAGTTTGTTAGTTTTGTTTTTTCCCCTTGCTCCCAAACGAAACTCGAGCCCAACATAATAATGATGACCGAAGCCTTTCTGAAGAGCTTTCTAAAACTAAAAGAGCAATCTTTTGTTCAAAGAGAAGAACAGGCCTCGAACCGCATTCAGAGACTTCTTCATTTGAAGGTCGTTTTAGAGAAACACGAAGACGCTCTCGAAAAAGCCCTGTATCTAGACCTCAGAAAACATCAGGTCGAATCACAACTGAGCGAAATACAACCGATTCATCACGAAATTGATGGCGCCCTTCGCAACATTAAAAATTGGATGAGGCCTAAAAAAGTTCGCACTCCTCTTCTGTTTTTGGGCGCAAAAAGTTACGTTCAATCAGAACCTAAAGGCGTGGTCCTTATTCTTTCGCCCTGGAACTATCCCGTTCAACTTTGTCTTTCGCCTCTCGTCGGCGCATTGGCGGCTGGAAATACGGTTATCATTAAGCCTTCAGAGTTTACGCCCCACGTGAATCAAGTTCTGGCCAAAATTATCGACGAGTCTTTTTCCAGGAATGAGGTAGATTTTTTTGAAGGAGGAGCTGACACAGCCACGGCTCTTTTAAAACTTCCCTTTGACCATGTTTTCTTTACGGGATCAACTGCGGTTGGAAAAATCGTGATGAAGGCTGCCGCCGAAAATTTGAGTTCAGTCACTTTAGAGCTCGGAGGAAAAAGCCCGGCGCTGGTTCTTCCAGATTTTCCGATAAAAACGGCGGCCCAAAAAATTGCTTGGGGGAAGTTTTTAAATCTAGGGCAAACTTGTATCGCTCCCGACTACGTTTTAGTTCACGAGTCACAAGAACAAGAAATGATCGACGAACTGAAGCTTGCGGTGGCGACAATGTACGGAAATGACCAGGCGGCTCTTTTAAAAAATGATTCTTTGGGCCGAGTCGTTTCACCGAAACATTTTCAAAGACTTGAACAGCTTTTAGAAAAATCGTTAGCGATTTCTGGCTCCATCGAATTTGGTGGCGACTCCTCTGCTGAGGGATTATTTTTTTCACCGACAATTGTCTCGCAAATCTCTTTGAACTCACCACTGATGCAGGAAGAAATTTTTGGCCCCATTCTTCCGGTGATCAAGTACAAAACAAAGGAAGAGGCAATTCAGCTAATAAACGCGAATCCTAAGCCTTTAGCATTTTAT
>JBFWYS010000134.1:0-8629 GCA_050186175.1 Pseudobdellovibrionaceae bacterium | reverse complement strand
CTCAAAGGGATCAGCTCA
The DNA here is from genome assembly GCA_050186175.1 of Pseudobdellovibrionaceae bacterium. Lineage (GTDB taxonomy): Bacteria > Bdellovibrionota > Bdellovibrionia > Bdellovibrionales > Bdellovibrionaceae > JBFWYS01. The sequence goes on along the minus strand of JBFWYS010000134.1, from coordinate 8,611 downwards.
TGTCTTCCATACGCATCGATCAATTAAAAGAAGCGGTTAAGCTTGTGATGAAAAAAAAGAAACTGACGTATGAAGATCTTGCCGAGCATTTGCAAGTTTCTCTACCGACGGTCAAAAGGATCTTAGGTCCGGAGGAGCTCACTCTATCACGACTATTAGAGATCTGCGATTGGCTGAAGTTGAATCTTTCTGAATTGGAGTCACTTGCAGGTCTTCATGCAAAACAAGATCGAGATTGTTTTACCCTCGAGCAGGAACAGTTTTTTGTAAACAATCAACATTTCCTTACGTATTTGGGGCTCCTCCACGACGGCGACTCGCCAGAAAAAATAGCGACGGAGTTTGGCCTAACTCCGAAAAGTACCGAGCTTTATTTAATTCGACTCGAACGGATGAACCTCTTGCGTCGCGACTCTAAAGGGCGAGTTCGAATGACCCACTCCGATGTGCCGAATCTGAATGGCTCAGGTCCTCTCATTCGCGCCCAATATAAATCTTTGCTACAAAAAGGCTCCGATATTTTTCAACGACAACTAGGTGCCGCCCTGTCCGCTCAAAAAAAGGGAGACAAAAAAGTATGGGTTTCAATGACTATGCTACGCCTGAGCCAAAAAACTGCAACTGAGTGGGAAGAAAAATACAGAAGCTTACAAAGAGATTTAGAGCTGCAATCAAATGTCGAGGAAAAGCTAGGCCACCTCGAAAACGAGCGCCAGTTTATTCTTATGCATATGCACACTTCGCTCTTACCCAATGACCCCGAAGTTCTAGGATATAAAACAACGTTTGGCAACATCATCAATCTCGAAAAGGCCCCACGCTAATCCAACACTATTTCCGTTGAAAAATACTCGCGAGGAGGACCATCGGTCACGCTTGCCAATTGCGCTCCGACTCCAGTGCCACCTCCGGCCACTTCTATTCCTAACAAAGGAAATTCTCTCTAACAGCTGACGGCTCTCTCTAAAATGGCGCGAGAGAATGTGACCGATGACCCAAGAAGCGGCGTGCTCAACGGGAGAATCATCCAAAACTGGTCCCCTTCATTGGGGAGTTTTCGAGCAGTTTCCACGTCGTCCTCCATGAGTTTTTTATACCTTACAAGGTCTTGTAGGTCGGACGACAACCCTGATTTGCCTCGCAAATCAGGGTTCACCAAGGCGGTCAATAACCAGATTTGAAAAGAGTAAGAAATCCGCCGCGGCAGCGCAGAGGAGGCAGAGACAAACTCCCCAATGAAGGGGACCAGTTTCGAATAATCCTGAAGCCGGACATCGCATGTCCGAATCACGTCCGTCACTCTCAATGTCCATCGGCATCTTTTTATTCACCGTGCTCCACAGTTTGCACTCCATCGGTCACATGAATTTGTGCGCCACTCGCTCCCTTAATCTTGGAGGGAAGCGTTCAAATCAAAAGGAGAAAATCATGCGCAAAAAATCGCAACTCAATCTTGATCCAAAAATTTTCAATCATAGTCTTGCTTACGGTGGTCAGTTCAGAAGAAAACGTCGAGGACGTGGCGCAAGACCTCTGAGCTCAAAAGAGCCGATTCATCTCGTTCTCAAGGGAACGCTTGCGCTAAAAAAATGGAGCTTTCGCCTTCCTCGAAATCACAAAATAATCTCGGAGCTGATCTTTCAATTTTCTAAAGCCTACGGCATTCGTATTGAACAAAAAGCTATCCAATATGATCACGTTCATCTCCTAGTTCGTGTACCATATCGGACTCTTTATAAAAGATTTATTCGCAGGCTCTCAGGACAGATAGCAATGTATGTGACCGATGCCCGAGACTCCGCGAAATCGCTTAAAAAAGAAGGACTTAGATTTTTTAAATACCGACCTTTTTCAAGAGTGGTGAGGGGGTGGAAGGCGTATAAGACTGCGCGCAATTATGTTATCCTCAACGAACAAGAGGCGCTTCGAAATATTCCTTATCGAAAAGAGAGACTCAGGGACCTCAATGCTCATGAATGGCATTTTATATGGAGCTAGGTGACCGAGAAGGGGGGTCAGAAAAACCGTGACCGATGGCCAAGCCGGTGCCGGGGTGCTTAAAATGCTAGGCCAATTGGCAACACCCTCCATTTCCAAAAAAATAAAAAACCCACATTCGATAAAAATGTGGGTTTCAAAAAACTATTTTAATAAATCCCCTAGTATCGCGACATCAACTTCGTCACGACATCTTCAGGGCGGATGAAGCTGATTCCGATCCCGGCATGAGTTGCATCTTCTTTGATCCAGACCACTTCGGCGCTGACTTTATGTTTCTTGCCGACCTGCGAGAGCTCCACGGTCAATCGAAGAATGTCTCCTTTTGAGACTGGAGGTAAATTCGCATTCCATTCTAAGAAAGCTCCACCTTGCGAGAGATTACGCAGATAAGCTTCCGCTTGAATAGACTGCCCATACACTTCGACGTGGGCCTTTTCACTTGTTGGGTAGCGCTGATGGCGCTGGCGTTCTATTGACGACATAATTCCCCCTGACATCATCCTTGTCGGCACTTCTGCAAGGCAGATGAAGTGAGAATCGAAGCCACCGGTATTATTTTTATTCCGTGAATACGTTCGCTCTGACAGTCTTAACCCTGTCGAACTTGTCGACATTTTATTAACTAATTAATCTAATGCAACCAAGGTTTGCTCTTCGCAGACTCAGCTTCAGGCTCAATGTCGCCGTCGATTTCCTCTTGAGTTGGCTCGCGTACCTCGAGGACACGCAGATCAAAATTCAAAGCTAAACCCGCGAGAGGATGGTTGCCATCAACTACGACGGACTTATCTTTTACCTGTCTCACCTCGACCGTAAGGGGCTGACCATTCGGTCCTGTGGTATCAAATTTCATTCCCTCACTGAGACCTAATTTGTCTGGAAATTGGGTTTTTGGAACTTCAGCCACAAGACCTTCTTGGTACTCACCAAACCCCTTTTCAGGAGCCACCCGAAGAAACGTGCAAAAGCCAACCGACTGCCCCTCAAGAGTTTCCTCGAGCGCAGGCAGGATCTGGTCTTGACCGTGAATATACACAAATGGATTTTCTGGAGTGCGATCTTCGATCACATTTCCCTCATCATCCTTCAGCGTATAAACTAAGGCGACAACTTTGTCGGCAGCTATTCGTCCCATGTATTTATTTTAACATTTTTTAGCCAAGCGCCAAGCCTCATCTTGATGCACTCGACCTCAAAAAAAGGAAGAGGTCTAGACTTCCCGATTTCGAAAATTTTTTAGACGGTTCATAAGTTTAAAAAAAAGAATCTCATTTTGAGACTTACGAGTGATGCCGAATAAGTTTGAAGTAGGGTCTGCACTTGTGTTTGTTATTGCGCATCAGATCCAAACCATTCACTCACTTCTTTGTTTTTCAATTTTCTCCAAGTAGTCTGAGCGATCTATATATTTTCCCCCCATGGATTCCAATACGGGTGTCACCATTTGAATATCTATCCAGCTCATCCCCTTTTTCCTCAGGCACTCAACGGCATGGACAAGTGCCAATTTCGAAGCATTGGGCTTTTTAAAGAACATACTCTCCCCACTAAAAACTCCTGCCACTTCCACTCCATAAAGACCTCCGATTAGATCCCCCTCCTCCCAAACTTCAAAGGAGTGAGCAAAACCAGATCTGTGGAATTCCAAATACTGTTTTTTCATAACTGGAAGAATCCAAGTTCCCTGCTGCCCCGGGCGCATCTGTTTCGCACATTCAGCAATTACCTTTTCAAAAGCCGTGTTCATCGAATAGGAATACTTTGGCTTGCGAATTTCCTTTTGCAGACTCTTCGGAAGATGCAGATCCTTAAACTCCAAAATCCCTCGATGCCCTGGCGAAAACCAAAGCATTGGCAGACCGTCCTGGGGCCATGGAAAAATCCCGTGATAGTATGCGGTCACCAATGTCGGAATATCTAGTTTTCCGCCGATTGCTAACAAACCATCTTCATCGGCATAATGCGGGTCTGGAAAATCAATTGTGCTTTTTCTGAAATAGTTTTTCCAGTTCACGGCTTCAAACACAGATCGCAAACCCCACACGGAGCTACCTCTTTGTGCCCAAAATAATCATACACTTGGCTCATGCGACAACCGTCTTCTAATTTTAACAATCGAATCAACTCCAAAAGTTTCATGTTCTGTGACTTCACACGCGCTTGATATAATTTTTCTTCTAAAAACTCGCCTTCGGGCTCGGCCACAACTGCATACCCAAATTTCGACTTATCTTCTTCCAGAGCTCCCCAGCGTTCGAGCTGTGCAATCGCACTCTCTACTCGAAAGTCACGGCGATTATAAAAGTTCATTTGCTCGCGAATAAAATCGGCGCCTTCAGATTGAACCTGAAGATTCCGCTCTTTGATAATTCTAAAAACCGTGCGAATAAATCCAGGATCTGGATTCGCCCACTTAATAAAATCCATCTGCGTGGCTGCATCTTCCTCATCAAAAAGAAAATGACATTCACTCGGCCGACCATCACGCCCGGCCCTTCCAAATTCTTGATAGTAAGCTTCAATTGAGCCAGGAAATTCAAAATGAGTGACCGAGCGAATATCAGGTTTATCGACTCCAAGCCCAAACGCAGGAGTCGCAAGCACTAAATTTTTATCGCCACGAATGAATTGGTTCTGACTTCGTTTGCGATCTTGAGGATGCATTTGCCCGTGATAAACCACGAACTCAAATCCCAAACGCAAAATTTCGCGTGCGACTTTTTCTAAAGTTTGGATCAGAGAAAAATAAATGATCCCTGGCCCCTGAACCATATGTCGAATGGCTACAAGATTGCGAATTTTTTCATCGATCCCATAAACCTCATGAATCCGCAAAGCTAGATTCGGTCGCTCGATTCCACTTTCAAAAGTAGCAATCGAATCGTCGCCAGGAAAAAGCTGTTTCAAAATATCTTTTTTTACTTCGGGGGTCGCCGTCGCTGTAAGAGCCATTGTCACTGGCTCACCTAAACTTTTGCGAATGTCACCTAAACGTGAATAGTCGGGTCGGAAATCATGACCCCACTGGGAAATACAATGGGCCTCATCGATTGCGAGCAAATCAATTTTCAACTTTGCAATGGCCTGCAAAAATTCAGGTTTGCGAAAACGCTCCGGCGTCACGAACAAGAGGCGAACTTTCCCGGCTTCCACCGAAGAAAGTCTTTTTTCCCGTTCTTCTTTTGTTAGGGTGGCGCTTAAATAAGTCGCAGCAAGCCCATGCCCCCGCGCCTTTTCAACCTGATCATGCATCAAGGCAATCAAAGGCGAGATGACTAAAACTAAATTTTTCGTAAGGGCCGCTGGAAACTGGTAACAGAGGCTCTTCCCCATCCCAGTCGGCATTAAAATCAAAGAGGAGTGTCCAGCCTGCCAGTTTTCAATAATAATTTTTTGCTCGCCTCGGAAGGTGTCGTAACCAAATTGCTTTTTCAGGAGCTGTTCGTTCATATTCTTCACCATTCGAGTATGAATCGGCCCGGAAGAACCGTCTACATACGGAACCCAAAGTCCCCGGCTAACGTATTGCGGCATCGCCTCTGTAAAACGAAACTCTTTTTTGCCCAAATAAATGTGCTATGTTACACGCTTAAGTTCTGCTTTAAGAACTAATAGAAGAGAACGAAATTTCAATGATCTCTCCTCTCAAAGAGAGACTTTAGCTTTAAGGGAAAAGTATGGCCGGAAAATGGGACATCAATAAGGTACGTAATATCGGAATCTCCGCTCACATCGACTCGGGAAAAACGACTCTTTCTGAGCGTATCCTTTATTACGGTGGAAAAATCCATAAAATCCATGAAGTAAAAGGTAAAGACGGTGTCGGTGCAACAATGGACTCGATGGATCTCGAAAGAGAAAAAGGAATCACCATCCAATCAGCTGCGACTCAAGTTCACTGGAAAGATTATACAATAAATCTAATCGACACTCCGGGGCACGTTGATTTCACGATCGAAGTGGAGCGTTCTCTACGCGTTCTTGACGGTGCAATTCTAGTTCTTTGCGGCGTTGCTGGAGTTCAATCTCAATCAATCACAGTTGATCGCCAAATGCGCCGATACAACGTCCCTCGTTTGGCTTTCGTAAATAAATTAGACCGTGATGGAGCGAATCCTTTCCGCGTGAAAGACGCCCTGATCGAAAAATTGCGTTTGAACGCTGTTATGACTCAAATTCCAATCGGCTTAGAAGCTGACCACAAAGGCGTTGTAGACTTAGTTACAATGCGCGCTTTCTACTTCGAGAGCTCTGATGGTAGCCAAATTCGCGAAGAAGCTGTTCCTGCTGACATGCAAGCTCAAGCTGAAGAATACCGCAATACTCTTATCGAGAAATGCGCTGACTTCGACGATGCGATTGCAGAAAAATTCTTGGATGGAAAAGATGTTTCCATCGACGAAATCCGTACGGCGATCCGTAAAGGCGTTTTGTCATTAAAACTCTGCCCTGTGTTCTGCGGATCTGCCTTTAAGAACAAAGGCGTTCAATTGTTATTGGATGCTGTTGGACACTATTTGCCAAATCCTACAGAAAAAACCGAAGCGGCTTTGGACTTGGATAACAACGAAGCTAAATTTCCTCTTGAGCCAGTTCCAAACAAACCACTTGTCATGCTGGCGTTTAAACTTCAGCAAACACAATTTGGTCAGCTAACTTACATGCGTATTTACCAAGGTACGGTTCGTAAGGGCGATATGATCACAAACGTGGTTAACAAAAAGGAACTTAAAGTTCCTCGTTTGATTCGTATGCACTCAGACGAAATGTTGGATATCGAGTCTTCAGAAGCTGGAGATATCGTAGCCTTGTTCGGTGTTGACTGTGCTTCTGGTGACACTTTCACTGACGGCCAATTGAACGTGGCAATGAGCTCTATGCACATTCCAGATTCAGTTATTTCGTTGGCTGTTGCGCCTAAAGAAAAAGCGGGAGCTACGAACTTTTCGAAAGCTCTTCAAAAGTTCATGAAAGAAGATCCTACGTTCCGCGTTCACCGTGATGAAGAGTCTGCAGAGACGATCATCAGCGGGATGGGTGAGCTTCACTTGGAAATCTATATTGAGCGTATGAAACGTGAATTCAACTGTGAAGTTATTGCGGGTCAACCTCAGGTTGCTTACCGCGAAACAATCGGTCAGATGGCTCCGTACGATTACACTCACAAAAAGCAAACGGGTGGATCGGGTCAATTCGCAAAAACTGTTGGAGAGATTCATCCCCTTCCACCGAACTCAGAAGAAGTTTTCAAATTTGAAAGCCGCATCGTGGGCGGTAAGATTCCTCGTGAATTTATCCCTGCAGTTGAAAAAGGTTTCCGTGAACAATGTGCGAAGGGACCTTTGATAGGTGCTCCAATCGTTGGTGTTCAAGTTTACTTAGATGACGGCGCTTACCATGACGTCGACTCTTCGGAGATGGCGTTCCGTATCTGCGCAATGGCAGCAATGAGACAAGCTTACGATAAAGCTAAACCAGTTGTTCTTGAGCCAATCATGAAACTTGAGACTCAGGTTCCTGATGAATATCAAGGAGCTGCGGTCGGGCAAGTGAATCAACGTCGTGGCGTTATCATGGGAACAGAATCAATTGAGGGTTACACAGTTATTACTTCTGAAGTGCCTCTGAAAGAGATGTTCGGTTACTCAACTGACCTGCGCTCTGCTACTAAAGGTAAAGGCGAGTTCTCAATGGAATTTGCGAAGTACGCTCAAGCACCTCGCAACATCCAAGACGAGTTGGCTAAGAAGTACCAAGAGAAGCGTGCTGCTGAGAATAAGTAGTTCTTCTAAGGCAGAACAAATGATCTGCTTCAATAAACAAAAACAAGAAAGACCGACCTAACCAGTCGGTCTTTTTTATTTTTGTTTGCCAACTATCCGTAGCAGAACTATTGCATAACTCTTCCAAACAGCTGATCCTTGAATTGTGTTCTTTGGCAGGATTCATTCCACGTTTTGAACCGAAGATTTTTAGGCTCTCACTAAATTACTCTTTGTCGAATTTTATTCTTCGTCGAAGTTTTAGACACCTGAAAAACGCTCCTAAGTTCATTCTCAGAATGAGATGATGGCAGCGCCCTCTAACACTAAGAATTCGACTTGAGAGGCATAGGTCTTGTAACTCCTTGCAGATATGAAGAAATACGGTTTATCACTCTCATTTCTTTTGCTAGCTGTAGCAGCTGCTTTTAACGGCTGTGCTCCTGCTAAATTTCAAGCCATTCAATCCTTGGAATTCGCTTCCCAAGGTTCGTCTTCCAAAGAAGGCCAAAAGAAGCGTGTCCACTTTAACAAAGTTTCAAGCTCCGATATCGAGGCAATCATCAAAGACGGCGCGTTTTCACTCACAAAGGGCGAATTCTCCGGGATCCAGACTCAAAAAGAAAACGGCAAAGAATATTATTTGGCCGAGTACAGCGTTTCTTATGGCGATATCATGAGACCCATTGGTAAAGTTATTCCCCTTCTTATTCCAGAAGCCTGCACTGCAGCCGGAATGCCGGGCAATGGCACTTCATTTTACCGCAACGAAATTCCTTGCGGCTCATTAAATCAAATGAACTGGAAAACAATCATGAATGTAAACATGAACCAACAATGGGGCTGGT
>JBFWYS010000133.1:0-8645 GCA_050186175.1 Pseudobdellovibrionaceae bacterium | reverse complement strand
CGGATTTGTCTTTGCCATTACCATTATTTTTAGGAGAAGGACCTAAATAACAAAAATCTACAAAGTAGCGGGCTCCATAGAGCTCCGATTAAAATTTAAACTCAAGGCCCGTTATTTTCTGAGTCCACGGCTGGGTCGAAGGAAAGAGTTCAACGTAGTTAGTACTTCCGTTCATAACCCCTTTAGAGGCGCCCCGAACCCGAAGAGGCGACTCTTCAGGGACGGTTAAATCCTCATAAGTCACTTTGAATTTATCGACAGGTTCGTCTAAATCCTCTTCTTGTTCAGAGCAAGAAGTTCCAGATCCCTGCTCCGTGCAAGAGTCATCCTCGACACTTGGATGGCTGATTCCTACGTTACAAGCAAAGAGATCTTCACGAACACTGGGAGTCACGTCGACTTTTGCAAAAACCGGTGACACACAGGAGTGAAGACATAAAATAAGAACTGCCAATAACGTTTTCATCTTATCCCTTACTGGTCAAAATCACATTTTCTATTTGGCAAAGCAGGTATTGACTTTGAATACGAACCACCCACTTTTGACTCCCGAGTCACTTTAACATTACGAAGCTCAAAAAGATTATCCTCTTCACGAACATTGCCCAGCTCAAATGTAGTTGTCAGTTTCAAATGAAATTTTGCCTTAGCTGGATTCATGCAGGTCGAAATCTTTGAATCACAAACGCGCGAGTAATACGGAGGCCATTGTCTCTCCTGCGATAGAGCCCTCAAGGCTCGAAGAATACGCTCGACTTCGGCTTCCAAATCAACGTTTGCTCCCGTAAGTCCAGGCATGCCAGTAAGGATCGGAATACCTGTCAATCCGGTTAAAGCCGCAATCGGCTCGATTACATCCAAACCTGCGGTGCCACCCTCGACCGACCTAAGATCAATTAAAAGCTGCTCTACTTTTTTCTCGTACATAATGTAATCATCATAAGGATCGATAAAGGTCATTACGAGCTCATACTTTTGACCCTTGGCAAAGCTTACGTCATCGAGATTTTTAGTCTCAACATTTCGGAGTAATCCCTGCCATCGTCCACGGGCAATTCCAGCAAAACCCCACTCGTTAACAAATTCTCGTTTTCTACCTTTTAGCTCGTACAATTCAACTTGAGCGACCACTGGCATATTATAATCTCCAGCGCTGGTACAAAATCCATCTTTGCAGATTTTTTTTGTTCGCGTATCCACCAACAAAGCAAGATCGGCTGTCACTCTGCTTTCACCACCCGGGCGAAGTTTAATAAAACCCATGTGTACTTCTGCGGTAAAATCTGTTGGAAACTGTGGCCAATGCCCCTCTTGATCATCACTGAGAGGAATTCCTGCTGATTTTAATGGAGAAATTGACAGCCTCACCTTTGAGGATCCCAAAACTTCAACTTCAGGACTGCGTCCCGAATCATCTCCGGTCACATAGGCATTTAGTCTTGCCTCAACATCCATCGGATTTAAATTGTGAGCTCGTAAAAAATCCGGATTCGCACAGTCTGGTTTGATAATCGTCGCCACAGAAAACCGAAACGCCGGTTGAATCGGAAGGAAACAAAAATTTCCTTCCGCCCAGATAACTCCCTCTTTGATAGACATCTTACATTGAGTTTGTTCGCTCTTAAAGTTGACTGGTCTTCCGTCTAGCTCAACAATTTCAAAGTAAGTACAAGTTTTTAAAAGTTTAAACTGGTGATCAAAGTACTCTTTTTTTTCTTCGAAAGATTGGGTTGAGCCGAGAAGTGAATTTGAAATTTGACAACTATCTGGAATCAACTTTCCATCCAACGCAATATCTGGAACATCTGACATAAGATCAGGACGAACCATTCCAAGAGTCAACATCAGATGTTGGCCGCCCGAAGTTTGGCAACGATCAATCACTGTTGGGCTCATGGTCTTATTTTCGCCCGCCCCAAACATTGAAATTTTTCCCGAGTCCAAATTAATAAAGTAATTGTACTTAGGGTCTTTCGACATGCGACAAGCCTGCGCTTCAAAAGAGACAACTGAAGCAAAAAGTCCCAATGACAAAATTCCAATATGAATTATTTTTGATAATACTGTATTTTTCATTCGAAACTCCTCCCCAGAGGGGAATTCATTTTGATTCAGTTGGCGGACTCGAGTTGAGTCCGCCCCCATCCCTTAAGGGAAAAATCAGTCAAGTCCACCTTCAGAAGAATCTTCGTTAATTCTTGTGTAAGTGCACATCTCTGCGCCATGACGTTGCCATTTTCTCAAGTTTGGCAATGCTGTATTTACGTTATTCTCAGTGAAAACATAACGAACTTTGCAGAATCGTGGAGCAGTTGTTGTTCCATTCACAAACCAAAGATTGCTGATCAAATCGCCAGCTCCAGTTGTGAACGTCTTCTGAGACGAAGACCAGAAAGATCCAGACTCAGTTGATCCAGTTGGAATTCCGCTAGACAATGAGAAAGTTGCTTCGTTGTCAGTCGTGTTGTAAACGCCGCTATTGTTTGCCGCATTCTTGATTCCACCAACACCTTGAAGATCACAAACCATGAACGCCTGAACTTTAAGATCAGAAAGTTCAGTGTATTTCAATCCAGCTGGAGCTGGAAAAACCAAACCATCACGGTTGTTGTCTCCACCGTTTTCACCGTTAGCGATGAAATCAGTAGCCAAAGCCTGAGCGTAAGCTGTGAAAGAAGCTGTGACTCCGTCTTTGTAGTACTCAATTTGTGGACCACGGTAGCAGATATCTACGAAGTACTGTGCTCCGTACAACTCTGAACCCAAGTTAAATGACAAATTCTTGATCGATTTTCCCCAAGAGTCAGAATCAGAAAAGAGCTGAGCCCAGTTTGCATCGCCAGACTTGAAAATTTTGTTAGTTTGAACGCCGGTGTCTGGGCCAGAACCATTGTCTTTCCAGTTCATGTAGTCTGATTTACCGTAGTTCATCAACCATTCGCCACCGTCCGCAGAAGAGCAGATGCAACGTGTGTTACAGTTCTGAGCCGTGCTGTCGCAGTTATCTGAAGTACACGCCGTTTGTGTCCCTTCGAAGTAGCAAACTTTCTTGTTTGTTTGCTGAGATCGAATTCCCGCATTACAAGCATAGATGTTTGGTCCTGAGCTAAAAGTCTTAAACTTAAAGCGCAAAGAAATTGCATTTGCAGTCTGTGTTAGGCTCAAGGCCAAACCAAGAACTGCCAAAAGTGACATTGTTTTTTTCATGTTCTCTCCTTTTCCCAAGATGCGAAATCTGGGAGTTAATTAAGTCGCCATTTTGTAGACGAATTGTTATGGTAGCTAAATCCACTTCTTTTATTAATTTGGTAAGCGCCAAGAGTTCCACTCTCCCCTCGGCATAAGGCAAACTTCGCCCCCACTGGCTGAGAGACCTCATCCAACTCGACAACAAAAAGAGGACGAATGTTGTCGTTGGGCGCTGGGCAGAACATTTTCATTTTCGCAATCAATTCTGGTGCCCGAAGAGGACCATAAAAGTTATAAATGCTTTCGGACTCTACAAAAATAAAACTGCGCTCTCTTAAATAGTTTGCGACCTCGACTAAGGAAAGTGCCTCATTCGACGGAATATAAATTCTCTCCAGCTGCGTAAAGAGGAGTCGTAAAAACTGAGAACTCGTGCCAATGCAATTTCGGCAAAGAGGTTCTGGTTTTTCGCAAGAGTCTGTTTTGCCACAAATTTGCACGCAAAACTCAGAAGCTTCGATTTCACAAGTCAAAATCCAAGTTCTTATAACAGCCCCATTATTTTGGTCGAACTTTCCATCAATTGAGATCGCCATTGCGGCCGAAACAGCAACTTGAGTCAAAATTAAAACTAAAATCCGGAAACTCTTCATCATCTAATCAAAGCCTTACATGAAGAGGTCGTCGCCCATGGTTTGCCAATGATTGCAAAAGAACGTGAGTCATCGAGAGCTGCCTGAGGGTCACACTCATAGCGAAAAGCGATCGAACCTTTGCAAAGCGGCGTTTCGATCCAAGCAACATCAGAAAGACCGGCATTGCGGTCAAAACCAGTCACTACTTTCTTAGCTTCGACTCCGTAATTGGATTCAAAATGTTCCTGAACACGGGCTGCACATAAGTTCGAATTGCACCTAAGCCCCTGACTTAGAGCGGGCACACAATCTTCAGGAATTTTTCCATTATTCTTGAGAGCTTCGACCACATAACGGGGATTCACAAGCTGAGTCCGAGGAATATTCACCTTGTCTTTCATACCTTTTGAATATCGATAGATGGCACGGAATAGATAAATACCGAATTTAAACGGATTGATTCCGGGGAAAGCAGTGGTCGCAATACTTGATGTCGCAGATGCGACCGAAACGAAATTCAGAGAGCAACCTCCACAGTACGACCTTGATTCTGTGGGTGTTGGTTTAATATCATTGGGTCTATCAACATTTCCATTTTTCTTATCCGAAGCGGCACAGTAATTTACAGAAATTCCTTTAAATGCGTAAAAATTGAAAGCTGAACCAGAGTTCGGAGAAATCGAAATCGCGCAGGGAGCACCAATGAACGGACCAAAATCAGCGATCAAAGAGTACATCATCTTTGAGTCTTCAATATTCGGATTAAATTTAACGACACCCTCTTTTAAGAGCTGATTGAAAGACGTCACTCGTGGAGCCGCATAGTCAACGTCCATATAAAACGGAATCGCATTCCATCCGAACAAAGCTGTATTACCTAAATCCCACATAAAACGTTTTCGAACTCGATTTTGCTGAAACCAAGGATCATATATCTTACATGCCGCGAGCTCTGCATAGGGATTAAAGACACTCGGCGAAGCTGCTGTTGGAGATACTGGAAGAAATGCATCAGCATAAGTCGACACTGCGTAGAGATCGACCAATGACTTCATTACTTTTCGGCTGCAATCAATTGCAGAAGCACAAATCACATTTCCTTCGGCAGTGGCGCCTAAGTCTTGGTTCCACACGAGTAAAGGCGATTGATTAAAAATCAAGGGGGTGCGCACCGGCTGATCTGCCCCCAGCGCAGGAATACTGAGAAGTTCTTTAGCCCATGGTTCGAATCCAGACTTATCAATTGTGTACGAAGGACCATCCCAATATTTTTCAGTCTCAAGCGCATCACAAAGAGTAATTAATCCAGCACTCAGAGCATTGAAGTAATCAATATGAGCTGTCATCGAGCGAGAAAATCCTGCATTCGCTTTTGCCATCGACTCCAGCTGAGAAAGGCGATCAATATCTGATTTCAAAAAATCGAGACGAACATCACCGGCTAAACGGACCTCTGTGCAAAGATAATAAAACTCATCCCTTAAATTTGCAGAAGCCCCCGGTTGTCTTGCTATTGGCAGTAAAAACGCATTTAGCTCTTCTACTGACAGCGATTCTTCAATCATGTTCAAATTCTGAATCGAAGTTAAAAGTTTCGACTTCATGCTTCCGCGCGACTGAACATAGTTCTTACGAAAATTTGCAACCCAATCACTGGCCTTGTCGAAGCTGCGAGTTCCCAAAAAATCATCATTTACAGAGCGAACTCCCTTTTCTAAAAGTTCCTTATCAGTTCCGTCGGGAACAAGATCCAAGTGTTCTGAAGTCGGGCTTACTTTCGCTAATTCTCGAAGGCTGTTAATTGAAAGATACTCACTGTCACAAGAAGGAGGCGACAAAGATGCACACCCATTTGGAATCATCATGATTGATTCTTCAAAAGCAAGAGAGCGAAACATCTGACCATACTTTGCGCTGAAAGTCGCCATCTCGGGCGCATTTCTCCAAGCCCATGATAAATAAACTCTAACGCTATTCCAAAATTCAAATCCCTGAAGAGCCCAAGCCTTTGCATCACCGACCGCAAGATCAAACTGCATGGCCGCATTTCTGCTATCAAGATTTGCATCCGCACTCTCGCACGACGCTAAAAACTCATCTCGATGCAAAACCGCCTGACCGATATCATTTAAAACCTCCGCATTTACTTCTGTTGAATGAAGGTGCCCTTGAAGAGCGGAAAAGCGTTTAACATAATAACATGTCGATTTTTGAATCAGCCCTGGAGAAAGCAGATGACTCTCAGTAAAAGAATCGATTTTTGCCATCCGCTGCAACGTCGGAGTGCCAGAACTCAGAGTCCAAAGTTCGAGCAGATACTTTTCAGTGGAATCGCAATAAACTTTGTCTTTGCAACTTTCGACGAGACGAGAATAACGAAGTTTATTTTGAGCCGGATCTACATTCACCGGAAGAAGCGGCAATTGTCGGGACTTAATTTTTTCGATAACAGAAGAGAGCAATCTATAGGTCGCAAGTCGGAACTCAAGCATGGTTTCGTTGGACACTGCAGCCGGATCTGCCCCCGTCAATTGTCCAAGTGAATGTCCCATTTTTCCCGCATTAAACGCATCGATTAAAACAAATGCAGATTTCGTTGGAGAAACAGAGTCGACCGCACACTGAGCCCGATTTGTGAAGCGGAGACTGTTTAGAGCGATTTGAGTTTCAGCCGACGACGAAATATCCGCAAAGCCAAATAAAGGCAGAAGCAGAATTCCGATCGAACTCAAAATTTTCACAGCGCCTCCGAAAAAAAAGACAATAAAAACCATTCAATGCATTAGGCATTGGTAAAAATGTATAAAAAAGCACCGAAGCGCTTTAATTATTTCTCGCTAGTTTGCTTTGCAGTTTTCAACTTTGCTTAACATAGTCGTGTAAAACATAACGACCACCTGATCAGCAGGAGTAAAATTCCTCTTCGTAGAACCGTCTTCATTAACCATATTGTAGAGATACGTATTCACAAAACGATAGACGGCCGGAGTCACCTTCAAAGTTGATTCACAACGGTATTTTTTGTACTGGATTGTGATTGAAGCGTTGTAACCAGGCTCATCATTATTTCCATCTCCACCGATATAAATATTATCGCCGCCGTTTCCGTTGTTGTTATTGTTTTGATTTCCGTAACCAACGTTGAACGCCACTGTCCAAGAATCACCTTTGTTGTCAGTTCCTACGACCTTACACAAGTTAGCGGAGCAAGCGACAGCCATCTCATTTCTGATTTTTCTTTGAATCTCGGCTTCGGAATAATTTGGAAGTGGTTTTTGGTCGAATTCTGGGCTGCCTCCGTCGAACTCTCCGTTAGCCAGGGCAACTTGAGACAAAATGAGCCCTAGAACTCCTAAAAACAATCGAGCGAGCATGCGGTGGTTCTCCTGTTTCAATTACAATTTCGAACGCTTGTAGGCCAAGTGTTCGAAATGCTCAACAAGAAAGATGAAACAGCCAAAGAAATATGCTCTGCCTGCGATACCTAAGCTATTAATTTGTAAACGGAATCTACTGATGAATAACTCATTGTTTACTGTTCGAGGACATCAAAAAACTAAACAACCAATCCATAAAACGGAACGATTTTAAAGCATTAACATTATACTTTTGAATTTTAAATACGCGAGAAAGAAGAGTTTCGGATCGAAACGGATTTTTGCGTTCGAGCATGAAAGCTAAGAACGAAAACAATAACAATTGTAAAAAGTAAAAAACCAAACAGATGTTTCATGAGGCTTTCAGACTCCAACTACTTTGAATTCAGGTACTTAGCGATCATAACAGAAACTGTCACTTTTCTAGCAACGAATAGATTGATTTTGTAAACCTTTTAGAATCGAGATCGAACAAGAACCAGGAATTTTTCCACACCCTAGGGCATGCAATGTCATTTTTCTGGCGACCTATAGTATAGTCCCTTTTTTCGCGAAACCTTCGAAAGGAAATTCAATGACGTTGATAAAATCTGCGCGCAATTTCGTGTCGTTTTCTCTCTTATTAGTTAGCTTTGTTGCATCGGCAGATGTGTGGGTCTCCGAAAATACTTGGTCGCAGGATTACGAGAGACGTTTCGCAGACTGGGTCAACACTTCTGTTAAAGAGGATATTTTTTCGAACCCACGAAGTCCTTGGCATGGAATAAAAACTGATTGCGCAGATGCTGTTTACACAATTCGAATTATTTTTGCGTATCAAAATCGTCTTCCTGTTTTGTGGAAAAACACCGAAGTCTCCGGCGAGATGATGTCAGAGAAAATGAACAAGTGGGACAACCTTGGCGAGAAAGCACGCGTGATCGCATTTGCAAATTATGTCAATGAACACACCGGAACTTACACTCTCGCTAACGATACCTACCCGGTGTTCGTTTCTCAAAAATGGGTCCGCCCGGGCAGCCTTTACTTGCAACCCAAAAGAAAACAGATTTCTTATATCCCAAGTGTTTTATCAAACGGCCACGTTTATATTGTTAAAGATGTCACTGCTGGCGGATCTGTTCTTTATATGGGATCTACAGTTCCGGTAGCGGTTCGTAAGTTAAGCACTCGTTATGACAATCCTTTTGCTCCCCTAAAATCAGACTCCGGTTTTAGAAATTGGAAGTGGCCACAGGATTACAACCGATCATCAAGCTCCATCGAAGGTTACTCTTTAGAGCAATTTTCTGTTGTCGATTTTGTAAACAAATTAGAAGGTGGCGCCGGAAAAATCATGAAGTGGAACAATTGGGCCCAAGGCAAAATCATGCTTCGCGCTGCTTCCCTCGATGAAAAACTTGAACAGGCACTCTACAATGTGTGCAATCAAATTCGTGTCCGT
>JBFWYS010000132.1:0-8712 GCA_050186175.1 Pseudobdellovibrionaceae bacterium | reverse complement strand
CACTGAGTGGTTTAGCGCTCTCGATTTTGTTGGATAAGGTTACGAGTAAGCAAGTAGCTACAATGACAGATAAAACAACAATGGAACTTGAGATTCCAGTGGAGACTTACGAAAGTCACATGATCGATAAGCCTCTCAGACCTGAATTGGCTAAAGCTTTAGGAGTTCCTGACTCAAACTTTTATCTAAATAGTTTGATTGCGGACTTCATCGCGAAAAGCATGGTCGCCGGCCCTGAGAACGAGCTATCAGGAGTCAGAATGGCAGAAGCAGTGAAGGTAACACAAAGAAGCGTAGTGGACGGAACTTCGGTCGCCAATGGAATGGTGTCTTTACCAGTGGGAGCTCACACCTACGTTGCTTCTCAGAACAATATCATTGCCTTTAACGCGATTTCATCAATTCAGGCAACTCAGTTGATGACAAGAGTTGGAAAGCCTCGAGTTTTTCAGCTCAGCCAAATGATGGTCAATATGACTCCTGAAGAAATCGCAGCCGACAAAACATTGTCTGCAATGGACAAAGCTGTGATTGCACTTGATATCGAGTTGATAGAACAGTTCCTACAAGATGAGATGGATGATCCGAATTTCCTAGTGAAAGTTTTAGGAGCCCTTGCCAATTAAATCTTACCGAGAAGAAAAATGAAAGCGCTTTGGGAAACCAAGGCGCTTTTTTATTAAATAGATCGTGTTCGTTTCAAAATACGCTCAAACATTCCGCGAGACGCATTCATAACGGAGTTTTTCCACTCATCCGTATCAACATAGGACTTCGCAAAATCTATAGTCTTTACAGTCTTTTCAATTTCCGGAGTTGCGTATCCGTGTGATGTCCCCTGGTGAGTCAGAAGAAATGAATTAAAACTTTCCATTTGTTTTTCAAAAGAATGTCCTAAGGTTCCAAACTCCATTGTTAAAGAACAGAGTCTTTGATCATCGCGGATTAGAGCTCGGAATCCGCTATTGAGGGCTCCATGAACCTCGTAAAAACCTTCTTCGGTTGCTGGCGTAAATTCGTAAAACTCTTTATCGGCTTCGACGTTGAAGGTCTGATTAAAAAGGATCTCGTGGCAGGTTTTTTCATCTCCGTCTGTTAACAGGTGAAGTCGTCCCGCGTGTCCAAGGCCTGTGTGAAGATCGAGACCGATCACATCTTTAAAATCTTTCATTAGCGTTCTGACGGCCTCTATAAAATGCTGTGTTTGCGGCTCGCACGCATGACCTCCGTACTCTAAATGATCAGGTCTTTCAAACTGCCCTGGAACACAAGCTTTAATAAATTCGTCGAGGGGAACATCATCGATGTAAGGGACGCCGTTCTTCTTTTGCATCAGGCTTAAAAACTTGCTTGTCATCGAGGACACAGGTTTTGTTTCTAAGAAACGTTCGTGAAAATGTTTTGATTTTGGATTCTTGGTTTTAAATAACTCGCCTGAGACAGAAAAATTTCGATTTAGATTTACTTTTGCTTCTGTGCATCTCTGGCGGTTCACATAGCCATAGGGATTCATGGAGTGAACCATAAAAAGTCCTGTGTTTGTAAAATCCATTTTCGACAGAAACTCATTCATAAACATCGACTGAATGGCCGAGCCTGCGGGGCCCTCATTGCCATGAATTCCCGAGGAAATAACAAAAAGGGTTTCAGATTTCTCTTTAGGTGGAATCCAGAAATGATCAACAAAAAGGTCAGGTCCATTTTTTTGAGGAATGGCCCACGAACCCACTTTGGAAGAAGGGGCAAAAGTTTTTGTTTCTTTTAGAAAACGATCTCGGGATTTGTAATAGTCGGGGATAAAATAAGGAATGTTGTTCATTCCAAAACGTTAACATTAGGTCCCTGGGGGAGGTCAAAAAAAAGACCCCTTATTGTAGCCACCACAACCACGAGCGTCCACAAACGCCAATAAGGGGCCAAGGAAGACTGAATGTCACCATTCATGCAGCATCCTGCTGCACGGTAATGAGTTCTTATAACCGTTTATGAGGCCATCATTAGCCTCGCGATACGACTCATTACGCATTGCAGAATATCACTGATATCACTTAATTTTAAACGTTTTAATTATTAATAAATGACGATTCTGGTTATAATTTATAACGCTACTTCTGAAGGAAGGGTTGGATCAAATTTTTAAGCGCTGCCTCAAGAGCTTGAACGTCTACAGAAGACATTCCGTGGGATTTTAGGAACTCTACGCGCTTATCTTCCGGAATGTGAGTCCAGGTCAACCCAAGGTTCAATCCGCCTAGAACCAGGCGGTCTTTTTTAAACGAGAGATCTAAAAGAGTAAGTCGTCGATTGGTACCTGAATAAAAGCGTAAGACCTTCATCAGGGCGTCTTGAGTTAATTCTGGATTGCGAATGAAAAGCTTTCTTAGTTCAGCTGTCGGCCCCACTAAAATTTCACTGCTGATTTTAAGAGGATCTGCACAAATCTGCTCTAATGGGACAAGAAACGAAGCCCCCGTCTGCGAGTTCGTTTTAGCTTCGTTTAAAAGCTCACAAGCGCGTTTGTTGATTTCGGGCTCAAGGAATAAAAACTTCAACAGAATTTCTCGGAGGTCCTCGGAGCTATTTAAAAACTCAGGAAACAGGACTGTGTAATAAGTGAGAGCTTGTAAATGCCCATTGTGAATTGGCAGATCGAGTGCTCTCTGCGCAAATCTCCATCCTTCGTGAATAACTAAGTAGGCTTGAGTATCAAGATCCAATTCATTCCACGCCGGTCTCGATACGAATTTCATTCCGTCGATCATCACGATCGCGGCTCTGACATTTTTCTCATTACAAACAGGATGATTCTCTGGAAGATAAGCTTCTACAGGCGTCGAGAAGCGTTCGGCGACTGTCATGTACCAATCATTTTTGATACCGAAATCCAAAACTTCTGCGACAAGCGGATAACTTGTCCGAAGCGGTTTTAAAATTTCGTTGATTCTCTTCAAAAGAAGCGGGTCTTCAAGGGGCTTGATAGGACTCAACATCTCATTACTCTCAGGAATTTTTGTGCCGGGATTCTCAAAGGTGGCAAGTCCCTGGAGTTCTAAAAGTTCAGGCTTGTCGAGGTAACAAAGATTTCCGCCGCCACCGCTTGAAGTAGGCCCAGAAACGACCTTGATTTTTCGGATCATGGAATTCAGAAGAGGATTGGTTGTTAGCGAGAAAGGAAGGCCGTTATTGATCTTCCCTTTCTCGAGAGGAGAAATTGTGGGAACTGGATAAAGTGGAACGGAACCTCTTGGAGGCGATTCGCTCCGTCCTAAAGAGGGGAGAAGAACTAAAATGAATAAAAGAAGATCCGTCTTCATACTGCTTCTGATTTTCAATATTTATGCTCGCCCTATGGGATTCTATTGCCTTTGAGGCCCCCTCAAGTCGTCAAACTTTTTTACAGCTGCGAACTGTAAAGGGAACTCTCGAGTTAAATTCTTATTTTTTGTCGGCATTCGTTTTGGCGGGAATTACTTTGTTTCGATTTATCATGGCCGGCCCATTGCACTGATCAATTTCGTTTTGTACCAGGAAAATCACTAACAATCGAAAGGAATTGATATGAAAAACTTGTTAACTTTAAGCTTTGGCCTTTGTTTGGCGAGCTTCGCCCACGCAGGAAAATTCAGCATTCAAGATATGAATGTGAGCAACGTCGTTATCAAAAAGAGCGTTAATTTGAGAGCTGAAGACGGATCCACTGTCTCAGTCAAAACTAAAGAAAACAACGATGCGGACTTAATTAAATCTTTACCTCCAGCAAAAAATGCAGATCAGTCACTCTGTAAGATGACGAACCCAGGTTCGGTTGATCATTTCATTAAAGTGATGGATATCGTAACAAAGCACATTGGCGGTCAAAGCTCGCTGACATCTGAAGATGTTAAGCTGATTGTGTCCACTCCACGTTGTGAGTTTTTTACGGGTGCTCTCGCGATCATTGCAAAAGCGTATTACGGAGCTCAAGATGCTTCTACACAAAGCGATGAAATCAAAAGTGCCTCTATTTATTTACAAGGCAACCCACTTATCATTTTTAAAATGAAATCTGGCAAAAACGTTCGTTTTCAATTGCAAGGTTCATTGAAAGCTGTAAACGATCCATCAGATCTAGGTGCTTTAACTGGAGAGATTGGATCTTCTGGTCAGGGTTTTGGACTTCGTTTTACTGATGGAAGTTCAACTGATTCAAATACAAGCGAAGGCTCCGACTATTGTCGAGCTAACGTGAGCGTGCGTGTTTGTCCAAATCGCAATGAATATAGCTGGGATTGCCGTACAGAATTTATCACGGTTCCAGGCCGCCGTTCATCTACGACAACTCTTCAAACAAGATCAGTTAGCGTCGTGTTGGTTGGTATCGATGGATCTGAAGCTTTATCTGCAAACCTTGCTGACAGTGCTTTCATTACTGATAGTGGAAGCTGCGAGCCTTTACATGGTGCAGGCGATAGAGTGATAGATGCTGACAGATGGGATCGTCGTGATCACGGTCGCGATGGATTTCGCCGAGCTGGTCGCGGTCGCCGACACTAAAATCTGATTTCGGTGATTTAAGTAAAAACCCTTGGCCTAGGCTAAGGGTTTTTTTATTGGTATGAATATATAACCGCGTATATAATAAATTATAACGCATGAATCTTTATCGTTTTGAAGACTACAAACAGGTTTTAAAAACCAAGATTTCCGAGTTCAAAGGACATCGGGGAATCGTTGCGAAGCTCGCCGAAGCCGCCGGCTGCCAGCGTTCGTATCTGTCGCAGGTCCTCAATAGTCACGTCCAGCTCACGCCCGATCATGCCCTCGGCATTTGCCAATATTTAACTTTTACGGAGGCGGAGACGGCTTTCTTTCTCCTACTTGTGGACTACGCGAGGGCGGGGAGCCGCGCTCTTAAACAAAGGCTACTAAAACAGATCAAAGAGACTCAAGAGAAAAATTCAAATCTCGAGAGTAAAATCGAGACTCCGATCATTCACGCCTCGGAATCCATGTACCTGTACTATTCTTCTTGGATCTGGTCGGCTCTTCACATTGCCGTAAGTATTCCTGAGCTACAAACAGTTCCAGCACTGGCCAAACATTTTCAGCTTCCCGCTCATTTTATCGAGCAAACACTACTGGGGTTAAAAGAGATGGGGCTCGTTAATAAAAGTGGCGAGAAGTGGACTTACGGAACCCATGAGCAACACTTGTCACGAAGATCTTCGCTGATTTCGCTGCACCATCGAAACTGGCGAGATCGAGCTGTGACCTCGTCCCAGACTCATCCCGAAAGAAATTATCACTACACGGGAATTTCCTCGGCCAGCAAAGAGGATTTTTTAAAAATCTATGATCTTCTTGTGAGCACCACCGAAAAAATCCGCAAGACCATCAGCCTCTCCAAAGAAGAAGAGCTGATTTGTCTGAATATCGATTTCTTTAAATCTTAGATCGTTCGAGTGTGAGGCGTCGTATGCAGTTGTTTTTTATTAACAACGTCTTCTACGGCCCGCGCTGTACGATCCATTTGCTCTTTAACATCAATCTCGCCGCGATCGAACTCTTCAGGCTCGTCCTCCAGAGATTCAAGTGATGTCAGCTTTTGGCTCATCTGAGAATCGTTAATTGGATTTCCCATGAGGGTCTCGTCTTTGTCGGTTAAAATATCGCTTGCATCTTGAGAGTCTTCTTTTTCCATGGGATCGAAGTCGTTGGTGTTGGGAATTCTTGGTGTATTCATCACGTCCTCCTACCTGAAGAAGAGCTTAACCCATCCAAAAGATTGAATTGTGATGTGTCTGTGTTTTTATTGAAATTTAGGCGTCTTTATTCGCCTGTAAAAAACAAATTCAATGGAAATTTGAGCCAATCGTTGAAAAAAATAAAATAAAGGTCGTGAAAAGCTTTCTATGCGGATCGTGCATAGAGAACGGGAGAAATTATTTTTTTCTCAGATGCTTTAAAATTGAATACAGAAAAATTGAGCGAGTCCTTTGGAGAAGTGCCCTTGAAAATGGCCTCTCTTTCTAGCATAGTCCGTCCACCACAAGGGGGGTCCTTATGAAGTGGTTTACTGCATATCTTGTTTTGTTTTTATTCTCGATCATGGCTGATGCGAAAATAAAAAAAGCGCCGATGCATTTAGATCTTGAGGCCACGTCAAAAATGTATCAGCGTGAATTGACTCGTCGCCCGATGTTCACAAAGTTCAATCTCAGTCCTGCAGACCGTGATATTGAAGTGATCATAGCGATCGGAAAAAGAAATTTAGATTGGTTGATTTTTATTAACCAACACCTAGAGACTCCGATTAGCTTTACTAAGCCAGGAAGCTTAACGGGAATCCCGATAACTGAGCCCAAAAAATATTCTGGAAATTTGACTCTTCAGAGGTACCAGGAGTTTCTTAAAACTCTCCCTGCGGAGATGAAAGAAGTTTTAGTAGATGGCAAACCGTTTACGCCAAGTCCACCAGTTGAAGTGGAAACTTACCTTAAGCTCGGAAACGAGATGGATAAGATCTATCAAACGGCAACACGCTGGAAGTTAATGCAGCCTTATTTGGATTATTACTCGCAAAATCGCCAAAACGATATTCGTGGTTATTACTTTTTAAAAGATATTCCTGATCTGGACTCAAAGCTTACGAATTTTGCAACTCTTCCCGATGAAGAGCGCGAGAAGATAAGAACTTGGTTGGTAAATATCTGCTTTAATACCTGGGCCGATGAGACCACTTGCAAAATTGAGCTTTCGATCGCGGAGAGTCAGTCTCTAGTTGATTTTAAGAACCTCTACATCGGTAGATCTGCGGGTGTTTTCAATGAGTATTACAAGATCCAAAATCCTCGCCCTGAATTGGTTTGGACTTCGGAAAATCCGTTGCTTGCAACTCTGCCGTTTAAGATCCCGGGAATCGCGGCGATCCAGGATTTTTTGGCATTTAACATCGAAGATGAGTGGAAATGGAATGATTGGCAATTTAAGTTGGATTTCCGCGAGGAAGCCGATGTGCATGTCGATTTCCAACCGGGTGTTACACCGCATGTGAATGAGCTTGGTGGGAACTCAATTGTGATGGATTCGAACTCTCCTCTTACGGAGTGGGATGTTCAATGGACGATCCGTCATGAGTTTGGTCACGTTCTTGGTCTTCCAGATTGTTATGTTGAGTTTTATGATAAAGATGAAGGTGTGATGATCAATTACCAAATCGACACTTCAGATATGATGTGCTCGCGAATGGGTAAAATGAATCAACGTATTTACGACGAAATGAAGGTTCATTACCTGAAATAAGACGCGGCGCCAGCTCCGTCGGCGCGCTGAACCTTTACTGGGAACGGTGGTGCTCTTACGGAGTAGATTTTTTCAGTTTTGCAGTGGCTTCTTGTTCTTTTAAATTGCCATCCAGGCAGTCTTCGTAGCGGGTGCTTGGAACGCGATGGCCGACTCCGATTCCAACGTTTCCACCAATTCCAAAACCAACTCCTACGCCAACATTACGTTTGGCAGTTTCGCATTCTTTTTTTGCGCGGCAGACTGAAATGGGTTCTTCATCGATCGATGCGCATTGAGGTTTTTCTGTAGACGCGCAGGCCGAAATAAAAATGAGAATTGTTAGGATCAGTTTTTTCATAAGCCCTCTTTGTCTAAGAATAGATTTCGAAGAGGGATTTGGCTAGAGGGAAGTTTAAAATAAAGATGTTTGTTTTAATTCTTTTCGTAACCGGTGGCTTCGATTGTGGAGATAGGGGGCAGTTTCCAATCGTTGCGGTTGCTCAGGATTTGACGAACCTACAGATTTTACAGTACATGGATAGACTCTGAGGCAAGTTTTAAGTAAGACGAATCATGGCTTTTAAAACTGAGTTTTTCATCAAGGTGATTAAAAATATTAAAAAAATTCCGTCGGGAAAAGTAGCAACCTATGGTCAGATCGCCGCCCTTTCTGGAAAACCACATGGGGCTCGGGAAGTGGCGTGGATTCTTCATTCTTGTTCTACATTACATAAACTTCCGTGGCACCGTGTGCTCAATTCACAAGGCGCGATTTCTTTTCCGCGACTTTCATCCAATTATCAGAAACAAAGAAGAGCCTGTGTACACGAAGGCATCGAGTTTTCAAAAAACGGAAAGATTGATCTTAAGAAGTATCAGTATTTAGGCGGGCGTACCCCCGTGGTTCGCAAAAATGTAAAAACCAAGGATAAAAAAACTCCTAAGATGTTTCAGAAATAACCAAAGCTCATTGGAGATTCTATGAATGTTTTGTATTTTGAGTCGCACATTAAAATGCCGGTCATGAAACTTCCACTGCGTTCGGTAGTTGTAAAAACCGATAACGCTCTTCTCGTATTTTCTCCGATCGATTTTTCTGAGACCCAACTTGCAGATATTCGAGCGCTCGGTGAAGTCACAGATATTGTGGCTCCAAGTGTGCTTCATCACTTGTATGTGCCTCAAGCGATGCAAAATTTTGGAAAAGCAAAAATATGGGGCGTGAAGGGGCTTGAGGAAAAACGTCCTGATATTAAGTGGGACAAGATTCTTGGGTCTGATCCATGGGCGTACTCTCAAGAGATTGAGATGTTGATGATCGATGGAGTTCCCAAAATGTGTGAGGCCGCTTTTTTACTGAAGAGTCAGAAAACACTTTTGGTCACGGATCTTTGTTTTAACCTCACTCAGCCTAAGGGCTTCGGTGCTTATATCATTTTAAATATGTTT
>JBFWYS010000131.1:0-8723 GCA_050186175.1 Pseudobdellovibrionaceae bacterium | reverse complement strand
TGCAAGAAACTCAGATTTTAACTGCGAAGCTTCGTTCGCCGCTTTTTCTCGCACGGCCAATTTTGATTTTTCTTGCTCTGCAATTTTCTGGCGGGTGATATCATGAAGAACAAGGCTGATTTCCGTTATTTCGCCTGAAGAACTGAGAATGGGAGAAAAGTGAGCCTCGACCCACTTGCTTGATGTTTCATGGTTTTCCAAAGGAAAGCTGCAGAAGATCGGAGGAGTCAATACGCTTTCCCCTTTAATAGCTGATTCGGCGTATGAAATCAGGCCCAGTTCGATGAGTAAGGGATCAGAAAATAGATCCGCATAAGGATCGAACTTCAAGTTCATCTCAAAATTCCATTGATTGAGCCAAGCCTGATTCACCTTCGTGACACACCCTGAAGGCGAGAAAAGTTTTGTTGCAAGCGGACTCTGGTCAATAATTCCGTTTAAGCGATCTTCAGATCTTGAAAGTTCATCCGCTGCGAGTTTACTAGCCTGAATATTTGTACAGGTGCCGTACCATTTAGTAATTTTGCCTCGTTTGTCTCTTGCGGGAAGAGCTCGACCCAGAAACCAATTGTAGGTTCCTGTAGAAGCATCTCGCATACGAAATTCTTTTTCAAAAGGGTTTCCGGTTTGAATTGAGCGGTTCCAGGCACTCATAGATAATTCGTAATCTCCAGGAAGAACAATCTCCGATTCTTTGGTCAATTCAGAGTTGATGTTAAGGCCTGTATACTCGTACCAACGTTCGTTGAAGTAATCGAATTTTCCATCAGGAGTCGCGGTCCAAATTATTTGTGGCATGGAATCGGCTAAGTCCCGAAACTGTTTTTCGCTTTGAGAAAGAAGATTGTTGGCGATTTCAAGGTCATGAGTGCGAGCCGCAACTCGCTTTTCGAGTTCAATATTAAGCTTGCGTGTATTCTGCTCTTTTTCTAAGAGAAGCGCAGTTTTTTCTCCTGCTAAATCTTCGGCCTTACGATTTATTGATTGAAGGGCTGCCACAAGGCCGGCGGCGAGAAGCGCAATCAATGTTCCGCACACGGCGATCCAGGCACCAATCACATCGTATGAAGAAACGAATCGGGAAGAGGGAGTCCAGCCGATGACAAACGCCTTTTGTCCGAGAATCAAAGGTGTTTTGCGAGAAAAGCTCGAGGGAACTTTTTCTGTGGTGCTAAAAAGAACTTTTGCTTCGTTGCTATCTCCATCCTTTTCAAAAACAGTAAAATCAACTTCGGAGGCCTGATCGACAATCGAGTTTTTGAGAAAGCTTTCTGTTATGAAAGGAGCGTAGATCCAGCCGATAAAATTGGCCCGCCGACTCTCAAGAGTATGAGTCCTCGTATTTTTGAGGTAAACTGGAACATACAAAAGAAAGCCTGGCCGCATTTTTTTGTCTTGAACAAGTGTAATTCTTGAGGTGATAGCGGGTTGACCTGAATCTTTTGCAAGGTCAGCGGCAATTTTTCTGTGATTCTCTGAGCTGACATCCAGACCTATTGCCTCCATATTTCCTTTTTGAGGCTCAATATACTTAATGAGATAAAACTCCTCGGCGTCGATTGTTTTTTCAGAATTGTGTACAAAATGGGGATTAAAATTCGGAGAACCCGTTTGCTTTTGTTTTGATATAAAGGCATTGAGATTTTTTTTATTGACCGGCTCGATATAACCCATTCCCAAAATTCCTGGATATCGCTCGTGAATTCTAAGAGCATCGACATAAGCTTTCCACTCAGAGCGTTCAACAAAATCAGAAGCCGCAAAAAGACCGGCTCCACCCCGAAGGGCGTCCTCATAAATCTTCATTCGGTTGGTAATCGAGTTGTGACTAGTGTCCACAATTTTGATAAAACGTTCCTTGTCGACAGCGAGTTCTGATTTTTCAAAATGCCAAGAGACGGCCGCGGTTACCGCCCACAAGAAAAGCATCGTCAAGGCTGGATAACGTAAAGGACCCATAGCTCTAAATGAAGTTGAGGCAAGGGAAGTGAGAGCAATTGACGCCAAAAAATGCTGCAACCAAACAAGATTTTCATTGAGCGTGCTATGGTGGAAGGGTCCGAGTCCTTGATAGGTTCCAAGGATACTCACGAGTGCAACAATCAAAGTCATGATGCGAATTTCGGTGCGGCCCAAAAAGGCCGCAGGAACTAACAGCATCGGATAAATGATATAGGCCGCCACAATTTTCTGTTTTACAAAAAAAACCCAACAAGAAATCAGAATCACAAATGCGATCAGAAGACAAAAGGGGACAAGTCGAGTTCGAAGGGTTTTGTGAAACTCTTCTCGGTCACGAACCAGAGAAAAAAGGAAAGGGGAGAAAACAAGAATCCCCAAAACGTCACCGGTCCACCAAGTTGTAAACACAGTCACAAAACTTGAAACGTCCACCTTGCCGGAGTAATTCAGCGTGAAAGCGCCAATACCTGCGCTTAAAAATGCCGAGAATGTGGAGCCGATCGTAAAGGCAAATACCCCTTTATATTCAGGAAACCCTTTGAATTGATCTAAGAAATAAAGAACAATCCAGGCACCAGCAAGAGCTTCGACCGTATTTCCAGTGGCAATGCCTAAAGATGTTAGGGCTGGTGTAGCAATAAAAAAATTGGTAAAAAAGGCGCCGATAAAAATAGCTGGAAAATAGTGGAGCCCAAAAATTCCAAGGATGGCTACAGCGAATCCGGAAGCGGGCCAAACGGGCGAGGCACTCACGTGAAAAGTGGCGAGCGTCAGTCCAAATTTTCCCAGGGTTAAGTAGATCAGAGCAAACAAAGAACTGAAGAGTAGATACCGGAGATAATTTTTCTTTTGAGACTGAGGAATCGGACTCTCCATGCTTAAATTCTAGAGTAAAAAGACTGTCGAAGGATAAAGCTTTCTTGATATTTTGCGGCCAGACCTAAGGCCAGGGCAATAAAAATCGATTTTAGTTGGAGTTCTTCAAATTATTCAGGAAGATAAATGTATGAGTAAGATTCTGTGTGTAGAAGATGCAGCGGACACGATCATGGTGCTCGAAGCGACTTTGGCTTCGCATCAATTGGCGATTGCACAATCTCTCTCCGAAGCTCAGACTCTTTTAGCCAAAGAAAACTATTCACTTTTAATCTTGGATATTGAGTTGCCAGACGGAAATGGCCTCGAATTTATGGCTTCTTATGCCAACGAAGTACAAGGTCTACCGGTGATTTTTTTAACAGGTAAAAATGACTTTACGAGTAAGGCATCGGCATTTTCTCTAGGGGCTGAAGATTTTATCGTGAAACCTTTTGATCCCCGTGAATTGAGGCTGCGAGTTGATGCAAAGCTCAAAAAATATGAAAGCGCTCAAGATGCTAATTCAGTGATTAAAGTGGGGCCTCTGGTTTGTAATATCGAAGAGCAGAGAGTTTTTGCGAATCGTGGGCAAAAGGCGATAGATTTAACTTCGATTGAATTTCGTATTTTTCATCTGTTAGCCAAGGCACAAAACAAAATTTTTACTAGAGCTGAAATTTTAGACAAAGTCTGGGGCAAATCGATTTCCGTGACGGACCGCTCTGTGGATGTCCATGTTTCAAATTTAAGAAGAAAGCTAACGGGCTCCGGCGTAAACATCGAAGCTGTGATAGGAACGGGTTACAGAATTCTTATTGAGAAATAATCCTGAAGAAGAGCTTCCGCGTTTTGACGGAACCTCTCGAAAGTGATCAGAAATATCCAACAAGAGAAATTTCGTTGATGGCTTGATAGGTAAGCCCTGCTTTTGAAGTCAGATTGAGGCCAATTTGGTTACTCAAGTTAAAATCTACAGATGCGCCGTAAAAGAAAGTGTCTCTTACCATTTTAGAGGGACCAGAGCCATCGTTCACCTGCATTTGAATTCCTCCAATCACGGAACCAGTAAAAAGGAACTCCTCAATTCCATATCGAATCGGAGTCAGAGTTGAATACAGAGCGGCGATTGGAGCGTCGGTGCCTTGAAAGTTGTAATTTGTAAAGCTACCACCTGCGCCAACGAAATGATTAAATCCTCTTTCGAAAAAAACGTTAAGACCTCTTCCGATACTGCCATATTCAGCTTTTAGACTAGATTGTCCAAATCCAAAGCGCCATTTTGGATTGAGCTTTTGGGTATTTACTGAGCTAAAAGTAGCCGTTGAAGAGGCTTCGGAAATTAAATTTGCTGAATTGTTTAATTGAAGTTCCATTTCTTCAGAGTGAGCCGAGAGTCCAAAAGTAAGAATAGTCAATGCTATAAAAATGCTTTTCACAAAAGCTCCTTGTTGTTTGCGACGAGGTTGTTTTTAATAATTAGATGGAAGTTTAAGGATAAAGGCAAGGTGGAAATATGAACCAAGAAAGCGCATCGGCAATTGAATTGCAAAAACCAGGCGCAGGCCTTCCACTCCCTCAGAGAGTGATGCTGAAATTTTGGCTAGGTCCCTTTGTTTCGAAGCGTGCTACGTGGATGGACAATCGTAAGATGTACGAAGCTGTGACCCAAAAAATAATTGATCGAGTTGAAAGGGTTGCCGCGGAAAAACGAGATAAAAAAATCTTAGTGCCACCTCAGCGAGGGTTGGAAGACTCTTCGCGATTTTGGTCGATCAACGAAACACTTGAGCATTTGCTGATGGTTATAGGAGGCACGGAATATATTATTTTACAGCTCAGTTCGGGTTCTCCGCCTGATTTAAAAGTCGACATTGCAAAACTAAAACCGAAGGGGAGCGAAGAAGATTTATTTTCGACTTTTAAGAAGCGAGCTCCTGTTGTAATGAGGGATCTAGATGAAAATCTGAAGCAAAAGGGGATGAATCGAGATTCAAATAGCAAACATCATCATCCTTGGTTTGGGTCGATCACGGCAAAGCAGTGGTATTGGTTACTGGCCATGCATCAGGCAATCCATGCGAATCAGGTTAAGAAAATCACTGAATCTCTTGGCTGACGCGAGCAGACTTCGCGCCACATCTGCGCTATAACCACACAAAATCTCTAAATTTTATTTTTTCATCCGAATCAGGAACCGTTCTTGACCTTTCGTCACAAGTCACCTAGTCTCCAACCAATTCTTGTCGCGGGGTGGAGCAGTCTGGTAGCTCGTCGGGCTCATAACCCGAAGGTCGTAGGTTCAAATCCTGCCCCCGCAACCAATTTTTCAACTGATCTAAACCCGCATAACCAGGCGGGTTTTTTAGTTTCTGGGACATGTTAAGTTTTTCTTTTTCCACTTTCAAATTTCCTAAAATAGTCAACCGATAGTCAACGAAGTTACGCAATCACACCCACTCACCCTTACTCATACCAACTTCAATTTAATCTCTGTTGATACCTCCTTCCCCTGTGAGACCGGATTCAGTGAAAAGGTCTTTGCGACATTCGCAATACTTCCAGACAACATATGCACGTAGTTCATCGTTGTTTGGATGTCTGCGTGCCCACAGATCTCCTTCACGGTCTTAATGTCGATCCCATTGGCAATCATCAGTGTCGTAGCCGTGTGCCTCAAGTCATGGAAGCGAACTCGCTTACCGCCCCAAAGCAGCAGGTCTTTTGCAAACTGACGATCTGAAAAGTTATCGTGGCAAATTGGATTTCCTTTTTCGTTTCTGAAAACAGTAGAAAGTGAATTCAAATTCTGACTTTTAATCAAAGCATGAACCTCCGACTCCAGGTCTTCTGAACAAGGAACGTGCCGTGCCTTTTTACCTTTCGTGGGACCAAACGCATTTGTGACGCGATTGAACTGCCGACGTATCCAGAAACTATTTCCTGCCGATGCCAAATCCTGAACTTGCAGTCCCCAAATTTCGCCAGCTCTCATCGCCGTGTTCAAAGCTATTAGGTAGGCTACAAAAATCCACCTGTGTTGTGAATTTCTTGGATAGACCTCATTCATTTTAGATAAAAAAGAAATCGCTTCTTCTTTGGACCAAAATTCCATTTCCTTGGATTCACGTTTGAGTTTTCTAAAGCCCACAGCCGGGTTGTAGGGAATTCGTCTTCGTTTGGTCGAAAAGTTTAAAATTGCCGTAATGACTTCTGTCTTTCGGTTTACTGAAGAATTTGAAAGGCCTTTTAATTTTTCCTTTTGCTGAATCTCCGACAAAAAGTCTGGAGTAAAGCGGTCAATTGTAAAAGCGCCGTACTCTTGAATCGTGGTTTTTAAAATTCCGTTGGCTCGTTTCAAGTGACTTTCTGTGAAACGAATTTTCCCGTCATTGAACCACAACTCAGCCTCTTCACGGAAATTCCTATCTTTTAAAGAAATTCCTGCAAAAGGATCTCGAGCTTTTTCAATCAGCTCCTGCTTAAACTCTTGAACGAAGGCTTCAGCGTCATTTTTTCTTTCAAACCGTCTAGTGACTCTTCGTGAGCCTCGGCCATCCTCATGGATGCGGACTTCCCACTTAGATTCACCAGATGATGTTTTTACTTTTCTTATGGACATGGATCCTCTGCTTTCTGGTCGCCTTAATTTTGGCTTCCATTTTGAGAAGATATCCAGCGCTGTAAAACATCAGTTCGGACATAAAGTTGCCGATTAAACTTAATAAAGAGATCCTCAGGTATTTTCCTAGTCTTTGCCTTACACTTCCAAGAATAAATCGTTAGAACCGATATTCCGAAAATTTCAGCGACTTCCTGAGGTCTCAACCACCCCTTTAAATTATCAAAGAACTTATCCCGATTCTCATCAGGGACTTTTGCTACTTCGGCCATAATAGCCTCCTTTTATTATTGAACAAATAAAATCTGACCTTCGGGCTTCAGTTGACTGATGTGTCAACCGGCACGAGTTCTCCGCGCCTTAATTTTTTCAGGAATTGTCTCAAGGTGATTTTGCCGTGTTGCTCAATGTATTCATGGTATTCGACGAGGATGCTGTCTTCATCGCTGTAGGTGGCTTCCTGGAGTATTTTGATATGCTCCGGTTTTATTAGCGAGACTGCCATGGCGATAATTTCGCTATCGGTAGCGGAGCGCCCAATTGACTTGTTATTTATTTTATCTCGAAGATTTGTAATCTGTTTAGCAGTTTCAAGATCTACTTTTTTATGAATGTAGTCCTTCTTTGCTTTTTTAGGAGCTACTTCTACGACTGATTCCGATTCGGTGTTCATTTTACTTCCTTTGTTATTTAGTTGATTTAGCTTGTTCCAAAATTAAAGCCCTTAATTGAAATGGACCTTTGATTTCGGAAAATTCCGGCACTTTTTTTAGTTTTTCTTTGAAGCGTTCGGCGGTGCTGAGGGCGCCACTCGCCAAACCTTTTTTTACGGCACTGTCGATTGAAGTATCCGCTTGAACTTGTCCGAAAGCGTTTGTGTGCCTTGGAACAAGACCGTCAAAATATCCAGCAACAAAACTTGAAACAAAATCCCCGGCAAAATATGTGGATTCATTTGAGTGGTACTCTCCTGTGAGACCAGGTTGACCAGCAATAGAAAGTCCGACACCCTTGAAGGCATATATCTGATCGCCAACCGCGATGCGGTTGAAGTGGATAAAAATTCGTTTCGTATTTACTTCAAGGAACGATTCGCCAATAAATTTAAT
Source organism: Pseudobdellovibrionaceae bacterium (assembly GCA_050186175.1). Classification (GTDB taxonomy): domain Bacteria; phylum Bdellovibrionota; class Bdellovibrionia; order Bdellovibrionales; family Bdellovibrionaceae; genus JBFWYS01. The sequence continues at coordinate 1,175 of JBFWYS010000131.1, read as the reverse complement.
CCCGCGCATCGACCCTGTTAAGCCAAGTGCGATGACCGGAGATTTTTCATCTGGGAATGCAATGACTGAATGCTGGATGCTTAACTCGATGCTATCGCCAACTCGAATGGCACGAAATAATTCGATTGAGCCTTTTGGAGGCACAATAAGTTCTGATTCAGTGGATTCTCGGCCAAGGTGGGTAAGGTATTCGCGTGGCAAATTTCCATGAGTGGTTTTTTTGATGGAATGTTTTGTTTTCTGAACTGGATCATCCACAACCGCATCCATCTCCAATCGGGGAGTGGGTTGAGAACTAGATTTCTTAGCAGGCGCTGTGTAAATTTCTTCTCCCGGAAGATCTGCGGCTAGGGCGATGGACGTAACTAACAACGAAATCATTATTTGTTTCCTTTACTGATGAGAGTTGGGGATTTAAGAATCAACTTACTTTTGTTTTTTGCGGTTCCCTGTTCTACTGGAGATGTGAAATCTGGATTGCTTGGGGAGCCGAAGAAGCTTCGAATCTCGACTACATCTTGGTGTTTAGCGCGGTCGGGAATCACATCAAAAACAAAAACATTTCGTTCTGGTTCGCATTTAGCAATCAGGTTGGTTGGCAGCGAAGCATTAAGTTTAAGATTTAAGAAGAGGGTCTTTTTGTCATTTGGAGAAATTTGAACTTTTAGGTCATCGCTTCTGCCAACAAAGACTTCAATCAATGCGCACGGAAATAAAACGATGGAACCCAGGCCAGGGGAGAGATAAATGCGTTTTACCTGACTTCGATCAAAGCGAGTTGCCTGAATACGTTCAACTGAGGTTGCCGCAGTGCTAGACACAAGCAGACTAATTACGAACGATAGTTTCTTCATATGATTCTACCTCCAGTCCATAGGAATTTTGTGCGCTTCGATCAGTTTTGCGAAGTTTTAGGGAAACTTCCAAATTATGAGAATTAGTGGCTAACCGTGACTGTTCAGTTACGGAAACGAAAGCATGAAAAACGCCTTCGTCGTCTTTTGTTAGCTTCACGAGCGTTCCAGAAACTTTGATTTGGTCTCGTTCAATTTTGTCTTTCAAATCCAGGATATTTTGCTTTTTCTTATTCCATAAATCGTCAGACATAACAGTGGTCACGAATCCGATGCGCTTTAGAAAAGAGTCTGGCGAAAAATTGTAAGTATTGAAAATGA
>JBFWYS010000130.1:0-8780 GCA_050186175.1 Pseudobdellovibrionaceae bacterium | reverse complement strand
GCTCTGTGCTGAATCAAACAATTCGCCGCCCCTCCACATCACATTTTGGTCAGGATTGCGTCAGGATTTCAACAGGAAAATGTTAGAATAGCCTCATTTTTGGGCGTTTTTAAGAATCTTGGCAATTGGGCCTGAAAATGGAGACTTGGCTTTAATTGCTCTCTTGGACAACAATGGGTGCGTCTTTTAGACGTGGGGGCAAAGCTCGTGGCGAGCGCAAATCGTAAAAAGGCACTTAGTGCTATCGAAGAATGCGGAGCTGTCCTTGTCTTTCCAGTCGCGAATAAGAAAAATCCTGTCTCATTGTGGTACAAGCTCCATCCTCGGACGGAAATGAAGTGGGAATGGTCAGAAAATGGAGACGATCGTGTGCCTCAACTTTGGTATTTACGAGAGGAGCTTTCGAGATCTAACCAAGTCGTGTATTCAAAATGGTACCAAAATCGCGCAACTTTTTTTTCGAAGGAGCTTTTTACTCATTTGCTCTCTTACCTAAGGCCAGAAGAGGGTCTCTTGCCTCACGATTCGAACACTCTTTTAGAGGCTTTAAAAATGGACTCGCCGCTTTCGACAAAACACTTGAAAGCGGCAGCGGAGCTGCAGGGGCGGCTGAACGAGAGTCTTTATAATAGGGCTATGAAAGTTCTGTGGGACCGCTTACTGATTGTTGGATTTGGAGAAATTGATGATTCGAGCTTTCCGTCTCTAGCAGTCGGAGCAACCCAGAATATCTTTGAGGAATTGTGGATCGAATCTCAATCGATTGATAGTAAAAATGCAGAAAAATATATCTTTAAGAAGCTAGGTGAAGATTCTCTTTTCTTAAAATATGCAAGAAAAGTAAAAGCAGCAGCGAGAGCTGAACAGGAAATGAGAAAATGAGTCCTAAAAAAAATAGTATGAAAATCGAAGTTCGTCGTGGTGACCATCTTGAAAGTGTTCATTGGGTTGATGTTGCCGTTGTAGATTCTGCGGGAAAAATGATCTTGTCCTATGGTGAAGATACGAAATGTTTTCCTCGTTCAGCTATCAAGCCCATTCAGGCGTTAGCTATGATGGAGGCAGGCGCTCATGAGAAGTGGTCCATTTCTTCTCAAGAATGGGCTTTGGCGTGCGCGTCTCATCACGGAGAGAAATTTCATGTAGACATTGTTGAGGGCTGGCTTAGAAAATTAGGGTTGTCGTCTGCAAATCTTGAATGCGGCACGCATTCCCCTTACAACACAAAGGCATCTGAGGAAATTTTAAGAAAAAATGGCCAATTCGGAGCTATTCATAACAATTGCTCCGGCAAACACACGGGTTTTTTGGCGACGGCCCTCGCATTTGGGGTGCCGACAAAACATTACATTCATTTTTCGCATCCCGTGCAAAAACTTGTAACTAAGCTCACAGCTGAATTTTGCGGAATTTCTTTGAATGAAGTGGATTCGGCAATTGATGGTTGCGGAATTCCGACTTTTTGTTTTTCTCTATCAAAGATGGCGCAAGGGTTCGCAGCCTTCTCAACGGACCCAAGGGGAGCTCAAATTTTAAAGGCCTGTTTGATAGAGCCCGTATTAACTTCAGGATCGGGCCAGTTTCCAACGCTGGTGATGGGTCGTTTAAATAATGAGATTTTTGTAAAGATAGGGGCCGAAGGAGTTATGGGAGCCTATTTTCCTAAGCAAGGATGGGGGCTCGCTCTAAAAGCTCGAGATGGGGCCGCCAGAGCCGCCGAAGTTGCTACAGCCCAGGTTTTAGCAGATTTAGGGTTTCTGACATCTTCGGATTCTACGTTTTTAAGTCCTCAAAAAACGAATTGGGCGGGAAGGACCGTTTCGGTGATCCAAGCCTTCGGGTAAATTTCTACAATATTCACAAAATGTGAAAGAAAAGAATGCAAACCCGCGACCGTTCCCTTCACACGTCTTTCTTTAACCGGTAATAGAGACTTCTATCCCGGTGTTATAATTTTTTTTCAGTCGTATTTAGATATCTTGTCGTTTTTTTCATACCGAGAGACAAAATTTGTCGCTTTCACATTTTGTGAAAAACATCCACATCAAAGTACATGATGAGGGCTTGTGAAACTAGACCTTTTCTGCGAAATTCTGTTTCGAAATAAACACTGCCCTTCAGAATGAAGGCGCACCTAAACTCTTCAGTAAGGAGACCATTATGAAAACACTATTTATTACTCTTATCGCTCTTGTATCTTTGAACGCGAATGCTGCGCAACTTGCGGACTTCGCTGCTATTGCGCGGAGTTCCTCACTTCAGGAAATCGAGAAATCTCGAGTTCTGGGATATTTGTATTCAGTTGATTACAAAACGACTATGCGATGTCTTGGTGGACCTTCGATTTACTCCTTGCGATTTCAGGATGGTGAAAAAACTTGTCTATTGTCGGTTCAAGTTGGCACTTGTGGATCTACAGGTAAAAGATTTGTTGAAAGTCATCAACGACCTTCTGAAGCTGAATGTAAGACAAGTGAAATGTAGTTCGTAGTATGCCAGATTTGTGTTCTAATTTTTAAATGGGAGCACAAATTGGGCGTAATTAAGTTTCAAAAAGTAAAATCGGCGCCAACTTTTCGGAAAATCGCTTTGGGAAGTTGGAATTCTGTCGGCGATCCCTCAGTTTATGGACTCATTGAATTAGAAATGAGTCCAGCTCTTAAATACATCGAAGAAACAGACAAAAGAGAAAATGTCAAAATTACGCCTTCGCATCTTGTAGGCAAAGCCGTTGCTCAAGTTTTAAAACAACGTCCCGAAATAAATGGGATGATTCGATTGGGTCGGCTTTATCTAAGAGAAAGTGTCGATGTTTTTTATCAAGTGAACATTCCGGGACGAGAGGGAGACCCAATCGGGAAAGCGAATCTCTCGGGAACAGTTATTCGCGCAGCCGACAAATTATCGGTTGCCGAGATTTCGCGACAACTCACTCAAAAGTCTGAAATGGTACGCACGGGAAAAGACAAAGAAATCAATCGCAGTCTTAGTCAGTTGTCGCTGGTGCCTTGGCGTTTGATGAAAACCGTTCTGAATGTCAGCTCTTTTCTAAATTATGACTTCAATTGGAATCTCAATTTTTTAGGGTTTCCTTCGGATCCGTTTGGAAGTGTAATGATCACAAACGTTGGGGGTATGGGAGTCGAAGTCGCATGGGCTCCTCTTGTGCCATTTGCAAGAGTTCCACTTTTATTAACAGTCGGTGCGATTCGACCTACACCCTGGGCCGTGGGAAATAAGGTCGAAGTCCGACCTGTAATGAAAATCGGAGTGACCTTTGATCACCGTTTTATCGATGGTTCGCACGCGGCTGCGATGTCATATCAATTCAAAAAATGCTTTGAGGATCCTGAAACTTACTTAGTCTGAGCGTCGGGACGAACTTTTAAAAGCATGAGTAAACCTGGAACTGCAATCAAAGCACAGGTAATAAAAAAAGAGGGCCATCCTAAGCCTTTTACCATGTCGCCAGTAAACCCTGCAAAAAAGTTTCTTCCCAGGCCTGCGACGCTTGAGAAAACTGCGAATTGAGTGGCCGTAAATCGACGATTTGAAATTGCACCGAGGTAGGCGATGAAAGCCGCATTTCCCATTCCGGCACTCAGATCTTCAAAAACCACCACAAATGCCAAGGCCCAATTTTGGGCTCCTGTAAACGTTAAAAGAGCAAATGATGCTGTTGAGAGTGCTTGCAAGATTCCAAATGTCCAAAGTGAGCGATAAATTCCGAGATAAAGAATAATCACGCCACCAATCGCTAGACCGACCATGACGGAAGCAAGTCCAAAAGTTTTTGCGATGAGTCCGATGTCGGCATTGGAATATCCAATATGAACATAGTAAGGACTCAGCATAGCAGCAGAAAGGGCATCTCCTAATTTAAAAAGAAAGACGAAAAGTAAAATGAGAAGTGCTCCCTTGCGAGTTAAAAATTCACGGAAGGGATCAACAAAGGCAGAAGCTAATGTTTTGGGAATATGAGCAGGGTCAATTTCTGGTTCTGGCGCCAATAAAGTTGTGACTAATCCAATGCCCATACAGGCAGCCATGACATAGTAAAGCTGATGCCAGGAAAGATCGATGACAGATGAGCCTACGAGACTGACTAGAACTCCGGTAGAGAGAATCATCGAAATTCTGTAACCATATTGAGTCAGCGCTGATGCGACACCCAGTTGTTCATCCTTGCAGATCTCTCTTCGATAGGCATCAATTGCAATATCTTGAGTCGCACTAAAAAATGCTACAAGAACGGCCACTGCGGCCATAACCTTCAGATCAACCATAGGCTCGAGACTGCCGAGCCATGTAATAGTCAGGATCAACATGGCCTGAATAATGACAAGCCAACTTTTTCTTCGGCCGGTACCAAAAAGCGTAAAACGATCCAATAAAGGTGCCCATAAAAACTTAAGAGAGTAGGCAAGGCCAACCCAGCTAAAGTAACCAATAACGGATATATCAACCTGTTCCCGAGCCAACCAAATTTTAAGAACTCCACCGGTAAGTAAAAACGGAGCACCACTGGCGAAACCCATTAAAAAAATAATGAGCATTCTTTTCTCGAAGAGGGACTTCCATGGAGAGGGCTTCGACATTTCTAAACTCCATTCAAATTAGGTACCGGGTTCCGAAAGCGGGTCACGGCGTGTCGTATGCATAATAAATTTCGATATACCAGGCTTTAGCGATTTTATTATGCATGTGACTCACTGTTACCCGTATTCGGAACCCGGTACCTTTTTGGGCTTATTTAAGACTGAGCTTTCTCATTTTCCAAAGCAAGTGAGAAATGTATGGTCTGCGATTTTCTCCGGTTGTGACCATCAAGAGCTTTGTAATTTTTAAGTTCTCGGCGTCGGTGAAGAGGAGAATTAGCATTTCTTGGATAAAATTGGTGTTGAGGGTGACGTAGTTGTCTGTTCCCATTCCCAGGTTTACGCCCTTTTTCTCCCACCATGAAAATGGATGATCTTTAAAGTCTTCGATTTTTCCAGTGAGCTTGTTGTTAGATGAAGGAAGAGCAATCAGATTGATTTCTTTTTGAATCATTCTGTTGAGCACATCATGTTGGTAGTGTTCAACTTCTCGAGCCGTGTGGAATTTAGCTTTTACAAATAACGTTTCTTCTGCTGAATCTAGCTTTTCACCTTTTAGAAGTTTGTCCTTGATCGGAAGATAAACTCCCCAATCAAGTTCGACCAGCTCATTATGCTCTTGGCATTTTGGAGTGATTGGTTCGCCCTCGCGATTTTTCTCCATCACTTTTTGATAAAGTCTGTGAAAATAAAAATTTGGATTAATTCCTAGAGAGATTCCGTGCTCAAGTGTATCGATATGCCAAATGTTCATGGCATTGTCGACCGCTTGAATTCCCTTTTTTAAGGTTCTCCATGTTTCGCCGTGATGCGACCGAATTTTAAACCCGCGATATTGCAGTTTTCTGAAACCCGTTTGCAACTCAAAGAAATGTTCCTTGCGATACATATCCTGCTCATTTCCGACAGTGTCCGCATCAACTAAGTATTCCTCCAAGAAAGGATGTTTCTCCAAAAGTCTTACGAGCTCGCGAATCTGAGATTCAAAGTGGTCTTTGCGAGTCTTGAAATTGGTTGAGTCAAAAAAGAAACTCTCTTTTCTAAAAGAAGGCGAGAGTACAAAGTTAAAATCAGGATGCTCTTTTTTAAATTTTGCAAAGCCTTCGTAAAGCCCAAGGACGACATCTTCAGAATCAACTTCTTCAATCCCAGGAATTTGATCTGAAGAATTCGAGGAAGAACGAGCCAAAGTAAATTTGAGGCGAATCTTTCCGACATTGAATTTATTGTATAGCTCCGCGGCCATAGAATAAGCACAATCGACATGAGCTTCTTTTGAAGTCAGAATCAATTTTGGCAAATACAAAATTCGTAAATAGACATCAAAACCTTCGCCTTCTTTGAGGCGAATTAACTTATCAACATCTGCAACCGATTTAATCGGAGTTGAGCCTGGCCCATAAGCTTCTTGAATTTTCTTTTCAATAATAGTTTTATTGGGTCCGTCTAATAATTTTTTTAGTCGGGGGTAAATAAACTCAGCTGTCAGCGATCCTGTTAAATGAGTATGCTCTTCCTGATATTTTAAGGGAAAGTTTTTAAAAAACTCAAAGAGGGCTTCACTTACGGGATGATGAAGTAACTCACCAATGGTAGCCTGGTTCATCAAATAAGATTTTAGTAGCCCTTGAAATTCCTCGATCAGTTTGTACGCACCGGCGTTTTTCGTTTGGAGCTCAGAAGAAAGTAAAAGATCCAAAGTATCGGCAAGAGTGATGCCGTTTGTTTCGCTAATGATATGGATGAAAGATTCAAGGAGGTCTTTTTTTATTTTTGCATCGACTTTTGACATACCCAATATGGTATTGATTCAACGTTCCGAAAGCAACAAAAGCATGCTTTATTTAATTTTAATCCACATGACTTTATGGGGACCGACAGAAGGAATGTCAAAGAGATCGCCCTCGTAGGAAAGTCCCATTTTTTCGTAAAATCCAAAAGCGATCTCGCGGGCATTGCACCACAAAAGATCACAATTTCTCTCGGAGAGCTGTTGCATTCCAAATGCGAGGACCTTTCTTCCGGCACCAGATCCCTTTACATGAGGTTCTGTTGCCATTCCTCTTAATCGATAGGGATTACGAGCTGGTAATTCCGGTTTCGCTTCTGGAAAAAATGTAGCGATGGAGATCGCGCGGTCTTCCAAAAAAGCTCCCACATGAAAAGTCGTTGCCTCAAAATCACGAGGCCATCTGCAATCTGCCAACGTTTGATTTGGACGCAAAACTTTGTGTCGGAGAGAATAAATTTCTTCAGGTTTTGCAAGACGAAGCACAAGCTCAGAATTTTTGGATTTCAAACAAAGATCCCGCGAAAAAAGTCATCCACGGAGGACGACCGAGTTATGAGCCTGTTTTTAAACTAGGAGTCGAGACATATTCAAGCCAAGTCTCGGGGAGTCGGTCTAAATTAAAAGTAAATTCAACAGCAGGTAACCACGAGGGAGCACGCGGCTCTTTTAAAAGCGGCATATTTGCAGATTGGGGAGTGCGATTGCTTTTTCTTTGATTACAAGGTCGGCAGGCCGCAACTACATTCGTCCAAGTTTTTTTACCTGACTTTGAGGCTGGCAGAACATGATCAAGGGTTAAATCTCGAGCCAAAAAACGTTTCGCGCAATACTGACAAGTGTAATCGTCACGCAAATAGACATTTTCTCTACAGAAGCGGACATTGTAAAAGGATTGGGTTCGAACGTATCTTTTAAGGCGAAGGACGCTGGGAAGTTGGAATTTATCGCGAGCCGAGCGGGCAAAAGAGGAGTGATACTCCACAATTTCGACTTTATCTTGAAACCACAGAATCAGTGCTTTCTGCCAACTCACAATCTTGATCGGCTCATAACTGGAGTTGAGCAGGAGCGTACGGACTGAGGTATCCACTCTAAAAAACCCCCCGGTAGCCCTTGGTGCTCGGCAAATGAGCCAATCACCTTCTTCGTCCCAGATGGACGACACTCATATATCCATTGTAGCTGAAACCAATTGAAATTTACAAGTCGGGTAAAAAAAATGCGTAAATCCAGATAGTTAGGTGTCTCAGAGTGGGAATTCTCTCTGATGTCGGATATCTAATATCATGACATTCAATATCGGTAAAAAAGACATCATATTGGTTCACTTTGAGTGTGCCCGATGGTAGGGGTTATGCAACTTTTTATAGATTAGGTGGCCATCATGCTCTCAAGAAGAGTTGTTTCTTTTAATTACATACTAACAGGTCCAAAAGGTGATGTTTTAGATCGCTCTGAAGCGGGTGAACCACTTGCATTTCTTGAAGGCTCTGGCCAAATTATTCCAGCTCTTGAAACTGAGCTTCTCACTCTTAAAGTAGGCGACAAAAAGAAAGTTTCATTAAAGGCTTCGGACGCTTACGGTGAACACAGCGAAAAAATGATCGTTGAAGTTCCAAAGCAGGAAGTAGCGCACTTACAAATCGAAGTGGGCGCTTATCTGCAATTGGATCTTGGTGAAAACGGAAGACGTGTCGTTCGTGTTACAAAAATGGATGACAACTCGGTTACGCTCGATGGAAATCATCCACTCGCGGGGCAAGACCTTACTTTTGACGTTGAAGTTGCTGCGATTCGTCCTGCAACAAACGAAGAAATCGCGCACGGTCACGCGCATGGACCAGGCGGACATCACCACCACTAAACAATTATTTAATTGAGGTTGAAAATGCCTTCATTTGACATCGTTTCTGAAATCAATACGCAAGAAGTTGACAATGCCGTGAACCAAGCTCGCAAAGAAGTCGAAGGACGTTATGACTTTAAAGGCAGCAAGGCGGAAATTGGTTGGGATAAAAAAGAAATAACGCTGACTGCGGAAGACGATTACAAAATGGGTGCAATGAAGGACATTTTGCAGAGTAAACTTCATAAAAGAGGAATCGACATCAAGGCCTTGAAATTTGAAAAAATTGAGGAAGCTGGTGGACGACAATTGCGACAAAAAGTGACTTTAGTCCAAGGAATAGACAAAGAAATTGCCAAAAAAATTAATCAAGCAATCAAAGATTCGAAACTCAAAGTCCAGTCGCAGATTCAAGATGATAAACTACGTGTAACCTCAAAAAGTATTGATGAATTGCAAGCGACAATGACGATGGTTCGTGGCGGAAGTTTTGAGATTCCCTTACAATTCAACAATATGCGATCTTAATTTTTGAATTAAAAGT
>JBFWYS010000129.1:0-8880 GCA_050186175.1 Pseudobdellovibrionaceae bacterium | reverse complement strand
ACTAGTTTGTCCATGCTAGGACATTACGTGGAACGACAAAGGAAGTCACTATGAAGGTTCTCGTCATCGGAGGAAGTCGTTATTTCGGAAAACATCTCGTTGAGGAACTTTTAAAGAAAAAGGCCGAGGTGACCCTGCTCACTCGAGGTCGTCATAAAGACGATTTCGGAGACCTCGTGGGGCGTTTACGAGCTGATCGCGGAAATGCTCACGAGATGGCCGCTGTGACTCAAGGTTTAAAATGGGATGTGATTTACGATCAAGTTTGTTTTGATTCCTGGGATGCCCGTATCGCCTGCGAGGTTTTCGCAGATAAAACTAAAAGATATGTCTTCACAAGCTCACAATCAGTTTATGCCTATGGAGCTTCCATTTTGGAAGAGGAATTTGATCCCTCCGAGTATGAATTCACTAAAATCGCTTCTAAAGAAACGCCGTCAGAATACGGTGAAGGCAAAAAGCAAGCTGAAACCGTCTTTGCCCAAGAGGCCCCCTTTCAAACAGTCATGGTTCGGGTGCCAATTGTCCTCGGCCTCGATGATCCCACTGGAAGATTAAAATGGCATCTTATGAAAATTAAAAAAGGTGAGCTTCTTTATTTTCCGAACTTGGCGGCTCAGCTTTCGTTCATCGATTCAAAAGAAGCAGGAAGAGTGATCATGGAAATCGGAGTGCTTTCGTCGGAAGGTCCCGTGAATATTTCATCTCCGAATTCTGTTTCTATGGGTGAGCTCATGAAGTGGATTGGGGATGCGAAGTCTTTACCGGTAAACATCACGAGCGATTCAAACGAAGGGGACCCAGCTCCATTCGGAGTGGGTGATGATTGGTATATGAATGTAGATCGCATGTGGGAGATGGGCGTGCGAACAACACGCCTTGAAAATTGGATGCCTCAGTTGATTGAGAAGATGTGGAAGGAAATTGTTTAGAGAGTCCGCGCCTACTTCCTAAACCTCTCATAATCGACAGCAATAATTCGCACTCCCTCAATATCAGATTCAGGGCGAATAAACGCCGCATTTGCAGTTAGGCCCACCACCACCACGGGCTCTGCAAAATCTCTAAGTGAATAGGTGCGGTGAGCACAGACATTTTTTCGACAGCCCGTTGCTGATGCCAAGTCACTTAGGTTGCTGAAACCAAGAATGCCGGCCGAGAAACCTTGGAGAACTCGAATCGCGACGGCTTCTTGTGTAAATCCAGAAACAACGGCTAAAGAGTCATGTATTGAAGAAAACACAAGATCGCCAATACAAATTTTACTGCGACATCCTGACTCCGCAAATACAAGATTAGATACAGAAGAAGTATCCGCTACTGGTTTAAAGCTTGCAGTTTTGGGGCCTCATTTAGTCAAGACTAGAGCGAGATTGATCTGTCAAAGTAAAAACTTTGATGCCTTAAACGTCACTCGATTTAGAGTCGGAGTCGGCACTCTGCTTCTTTTTTTCTCGTCTTGAGATTTTCCAAGCTGTAAATGCCATCGAACAGGCGGAGAATGAAAGAAGCCCTATTAAGGTCAGTTTGTTCTCGAGTGTAGGTTCCTTGGCGACATCAAGGCCGAAATAATACACGACCACTTTCATTAGAATCGCCGTTTGGAAAAAACCCCAAACGTATGGCCATCCTTCCTCGAACATCTTATTTTCTTTTTTTGGTTTTTGATGAGTGAGGATGAGTCCCCAGTGATCATTGGCGTAAAAATCTTGAACCACTTCTTGCCAATATTTTCGTGTGAGTTCTGCAGTCAGATTTCCGTGATCCATTTTATGAGCAAACATCAATGAAGCTTTATCGTAGACAAGAATTCGATTTGCATCTGTTAAATAGCCGTGGCCGAAAGACGAAAAATCAGAGGATAAACCGCAAGAAATTTCCCTGAGGCTTTCTGTCACATCCGCCGGAAAATCTGGAATATCCGATTCGAGCCCCCTTACGGAAAGGAGATTCGAGCGGATATTCTGAACAAAGATTTCAGCTTGTTTACTTTTTTGCCGGTTTAGCATTTTTTAATAAGTCTGCGAATGTCCCAAGTCCCGATGTGGCAGACGAAGATCCCGAGTGTTGCTTCCAAGATTCATCTACGGCTTCAGAAGGAAGACCAAGAGAAATTCGTTTTTCTTCGAATTGAATTTGGCCCACTTGCACTTGAACCGTATCTCCTTTTTTCTTATTTTCGTATTGGGCAGACTCAGTGGACTCTCTCCACTTTGAACGAGGAAGGAGTCCTGTTACGCCAGGGCCGATATTTACGAAGAGGCCAAAGTTTTCTTTTTTCTCCACGGTTCCTGTCCAAGAAGAACCAACAGGATAGCGAGACGGAACCATCATCCATGGATCTCCCTCGCCTCCGGCTTGTTTAAGTGAGAGCGAAATTTTTAATCGTCCTGCATCTTCTTCGACTTTTAAAATTTTAACACTGACGGGAAGGCCGGGTTGGACCACTTCAGCTGGATTCGAAGTTCGCGACCAAGCCAATTCTGAAATATGAATCAAACCCTCGATGCCGCCTTGGAGTTCAACAAAGGCACCAAATCTTTCGAGGCGAGTGATCACACCATTCAAAATATCGCCTTCTTTGTGGAGGTTTATAAATTCACCTTCGAACTCGGCTCTTTGCATTTCTAAAAGTTTTCGTCTTGAAACAACAATGTTGCGGCCCTTTTCATCTAACTGAGTGATCACAAAATCGAACTTCTTGCCAACATAATCAGAAGCCTCTTTTGAAGTCCTGAGATCCATTTGGCTGATCGGACAAAAGGCGGTCTTGCCTTGAACATTCACACGAAATCCGCCGTTGCAAGTTTCGGTGACTTTGCCTTCAACAGGCAGTTCCATGTCAAAAGCGTCTTCTAAGCTTTCTAAATCCGCAGAAGACGACTTCGCTCCTTTTTTTGTAAGGCGAATATCGCCTTCACGCATTTTCACAATAATGACATCGATGTAATCACCGATTTTGTATTTGATCTGTTTTTGATCATCGAGAAGATCTCTTGTTGGCAGCATTCCGTCGGTCGCGAGTCCGATAGAAACAAAAGTTTCGTCTTTACCAATCGAGAGAATCTCCCCACGTTTTGTATCGCCCACTTTTGCCGACTGCGAAGCACCCTCGGATGCAGCGAACATCGCTCCGAAGTCGTCCATTGATTTGGTTTCTATTACTTCGTCACCGAATAAATCTTTTTTTGACATAAATCCTCGTAATTTCGCGGAATTTTCAGAGAGCTCACCATCAAACTCTGAGCCCCAATCGAAGTCAATGCTGAACCCGAAGTGTCAGGCCTTTAGACAGTCAACCATGGCAAATTTTTATGGAGCCTAATTTCGTCACTGAAATTGTGTTCTTTTTAATTTGCAAGTGTCGCTCTAGGGAGAATTCGCTTTTAGAGGTAAATTACTTCGTGGAATAGAGGGTCATTTGTGACTTGGGAGCTAAAACGTTTCTTTATTTTAATGATATTGCTGTTTTCGCCGAATCTGTTTGCTTCGGTTCAGTCGGATTTGGCCAAAATCATTCGTCACGCTCAGCTCGAAAAATACGAAAAAGCGGGATCTAGCGTCAAACGCTCCGTAAAACTCTTATTTAAAAATGAACTTGATAGCCCTCAAATTTGGTCTGCTACTCCCGTCGAAACTTGGGACTTTAACTACAGCGAAAAAATCAAACCGGGTGTTTTGGAAAATTTAACTGAGGGGCAAACGGAGCAAGGGCAGCACGATCTTCAAATTTTTTATGCGGATGTAAATCGTGCATTAGCTCTCAAAACAAAATTCAAAACATCTTACCGATCAAATCCGCATGTTCGAAAAAAGCTACAGAATATTTTTATCGGCTTGTTACATGTTTTGGATGTGAAAATCCGAGTTCACATTGACTCAAGTCTCGATGATCTCATTCGCTTGCGCCGTTTTCTTTTAACTCAAGGCACATTTTATTCCTCAGGGAAAAATGCAAAACTGCGTCTGGATGACATCTGGTGGGACTTGCTCTGGTTGCGCGGCCTCTCCTATTCTCATGACCTGGTCGAGCTTCACCTCGAAAAGGTTGCTGCAATTGCCAACAAACAAGATATGCAATGGAAGAGTCGGCTCGATCGTTATTATGTCGCTCTCTCATTGATGGTTCTTAAGAAAAACCCGGGCATCGTTAGCACTCGCGAAAAACCTTTCGCAGTTTCTTTGCGAATCGCACATCGAGCAACTGAGAAGGCCGAACAAATGGACTTTCCTCAGGCAGTGGTTAAAGAGTTAAAATTGGATCTCTATAAATATCTAACTCAAAGTGGACAGTCTCATGAAGCACGACAACTGAAAAAAGAAATCGCCATGGATCTTTTTTTTGAAAAAGGCCGCAATGTTTTTACCCACACTCTTGAGCCCTGGGACGATAAAAAAATCGATGTCATCGAGAAGACGACTTCTAGTGTGTCACATTTTTTCGAGACGGTTCTTGTGTTTATTACCTATGGAATCGGTTTTATTTTCGTAGCCACGCCGATCGAGTTAATTTTGGTTCTGTCTGGGCTTTTTATTCTTGCCCATCAAGGGCATCACTTTTTTGGCACGCAAAGAAAGTCTTTCAAAAAATTGTGGAAGCAGCATCGCATTTTCACAAAAAAGGGAATTCGCAAATTGCCAAATCTGATGCGAGACTCTTGGGACCTCACCAGAGAAGACTTTCGCACAGCCTGGAAAATGTTTGTTGCTTCTTACACAAGTGCGGGAGTTCCATTTTACTCTAAGGTTGCAGCTTCTCTTTTGATGTTTGGAGTCGGCTTGTATTTCAACTCGGCTCGCAGTATGGTCGAGACCGTAATGAGTCAAATGGCGATGCTTAATTAACATTGGATTTTGAATGAGATGGCTTCTCCTTATATTTTTGGCGTCATATCCTCATACCCAGACTCATGCTCAGAGTTTGTCTGAACAAAAAGCTTGGTTGCCCAATCGAAACATCGACGTTAAATCTTATGACTTCACTCTCAAAATCGATGATATTAAAAGTAAAACTCTTTCCGCGCATCTTGAAATAGAGCTTATCAGTTTGAAAAAGATTTCGGCGATTGAACTTCATTGCGAATGCAAAACAAGTATTCATATTAAGTCGATTTTCTCCGATGGAAAACCTTTGACCTTTTATATCGGTAAAGGGGAGGGGAATGAGCACGGTCTTTCAGGAGCTTTCTTGAAAATTAAAAAAGAAGTTCAGCGCGGTGAAAACGTAAAGCTTTCTCTTGATTATTCGATTCAAGTTTTGCGCGATGGAAAAGGTTTTTATGCCAGCACTTTTTATGGTGAGTCCATTCTTAATACGATCAACTGGCCCTACTTTGCGCGCTATTGGTTGCCAAGCAATGATCATCCCGAGGACCCGGCTACATTCAAGAGTACGATTTCTGTTCCCAGAGGTTTTCACGCTCTTGCCAATGGTCTTTTACAGAAACAAGAGGGCGCCACTTATTTCTGGGATTTACAGACGCCGATTTCAACCTACGGCCTTAATATCGTTATTAGCAAACTTCAGAAAACAGGTTCGAATATTTGTTTTGATATCATGACTTTGGAGTCTAACACGACCTGCGAGCGCGCGGGGATGAAAATCCCTTTTGAATTCTATTACCCCGCAAAATTTGAAGACCTGGAACTTTATCTAAAGCAGTTGGAAAAAGCGAAAGCGGCTCTAGTTTACTTCTCTAAAGTGTTGTCTCCTTATAAGTTTCCAAAGCTGGGTTTCGTAACGGCTCCTCATCCATTTAATATGGAGTCACCAACGCTTATAACTTTGGTAGACGAAGATGCAGCTGTCCATGAAGTGGTTCACCAGTGGTGGGGAAATTCTGTTCGTATTCCTCACTGGGGTGAATTGTGGATCAGTGAAGGCTTTACCACTTACCTGACTGGTTTTTACGATGAAGTTATGACTGGCGAAAATACGGCTTGCGAACAAAACAATGGAAAACTGAATAACCCAATCGAGACAGATCCCTTGGATGTTTTTGACAACACACCTTATTGCAAGGGAGCCAGCGCTTTAGGCGGTCTTCGTAAGGCAATTGCAGATGCGCTTGGCCTTCCTTATGACAAAAAGGAAATGCGAGATCTCTTTGAAAGCTTTTTTGTTCAAGTTTACGGAAATTTTCAAAATCGAGCGATGAGCACAGACGATTTTATCTCTTTTACCCGCTTTCAAGTCCCAATCTTAGTGAAAGACTACAACGTTTCTCCGGACGAGATTGCACGAGCTCTCGATCAATGGGAAAAAGACTGGTTTTAGTTCGAGTTAAAATATCTCATTGAGAGGCGAGGGTTTCACTCGGGTGAAAAAAATGGCTGAGTTTACCATTAAAAAAATTGCCGAAATGATTCAACATACATTAAACCTATGATATCGATGTTTAATACTTAGTTTGGTTTTCTGAAAGAACAGTATAAGTTTTCGGAGATGAAAGAATTGCTCAATAATAAGAATTCAGAAATTTTTAAAACCGCGGAAGTTCAGCAGAGTGAAGATATTTCTGAGCTTGTGAACTCTGTTTATCGTGGCGAAACCAGTCAAAGGGGATGGACAAGCGAAGCCTCTTTTTTGGATGGCCAAAGAACCGATGCTGGAGCGATCTCTGAAATTATTCAGAAAAAAGACAATGTTCTTTTGACTCTCTGGCGAGACTCCCTGTTATTGGCCTCCGTTCATCTCGAGAAGCAAAATGAGGTCTGTCATTTAGGGATGCTCTCGGTTCATTTCTCTTTGCAAGATCAGGGTTTTGGAAAAAAGATGCTTTCTCACTCTGAAAAATGGGCCAGAGAAACCTGGCAATGCAGGGCGATTGAGATGGAAGTGATCTCGATTCGAACTGAGCTAGTTGAGTATTATTTACGTCGCGGTTTCTGTGCGACGGGAGCGAAGGTTCCGTTTCCCTATAACGATCAAAGATTTGGTCTTCCAAAAATTAAAGATCTTGAGTTTATTGTCTTAAGAAAAGAAATTTAGGCGTCTTATTTTGATATGTAGCTTAGAGTTTATTTATTTAGACTCATCCTGGTTTAAGGCTCATGATTCTTGTTTCAGGCTGAGGCAGGTGGGCTCAAATCTCTTAATGTTTTCTAACAAAAAAGCCGAAAAGTAGGGGGAGTAGTTAACTGAAGGAGTGTTTGTGAAAAAAGGTTGGGCGTTAGCGATATTGTTCGTTTTTTCAGCTTTTGTTTCTGCCTGCGGTAAGGTTGAAATGGGTGTTGAGGACATAAAACCCTCTACAGAAACAGCAGATGACTTTTTAAAATCTGAAATCTTAGCAACAGGTCCGGGTATTGCCGATGGTGTATCTGAACTGGTTGTTGTGGTTCGCCTCATGAATGAAAACCTATCGGTGATTAAGGGCTTCCGCCCTAATTACGATATCGTCTCCGGAGACGGCGTGATCAAGACCAATTGTACTGAGAGTGACCAAAACGGAGTTGCAGTTTGTGTCTTGAAATCAACCATTCCAGGAAAAAAGATGTTCAAGGTCGTTAATATAGAAAAAGTCGTCTTATCAAAAGAATTCCAATTCGATCCTAAACCAGCAGGCGAGGCCTTCGGCTTTGTGGCGGGCGGAAAAACCATCACCAGCTCCAGCGGATGGAAAGTCCAAGCCGCTGTTGGACAAGAGCTTTCTAATATCAAAGCCAGCAGCAATGCCGACGGCTCAGGCTGGAAGATGTTTGGAACTATCCAAGGTAATATCATTTCCGAGTAAGCTCCATGGCAGCCTTTTCCCAAAATCAGCGCTTCCTGCGCTGACCCTTCGGGCAAGTTTTGGGAAAACCAATTATATTTTAGCCTCGTTGAACATTTTGAGTTCAAGCTCTTGCGGCGAAAAATCCCCGCGAGGACAAATCGTCTTCAAAATCGTCTAACATTTACTCATATGTATGCCGAAATGCTGTTTTATTGCTCCCGAATGCTGAATGCATTTGAAATGAGCACGTTAGAAATGGTCTCAAAAATGCAAGCTAACGATATGAATCGATTTAACCTTCTGAGAAAGTGAGAGTGTTATGAGATATATAGTAAGTTTATTTATGTTAATCTCCAGTCATGCCTTTGCAGAGTCCTTTACCGTTGTAGGTAAGGCTCAGGCTGAAGGGCGAGAGACCTACAGAGATCTTCCGTCGTCTATAGACCAAGGTGCAATCGATAGAGCGATGGACTCGGCAAAGGGAATAGCCATGGGTAATTGCGAGAGAACAAAAGGTGCAATCACAGAAAAGTGTAGGATCACCCGGGCCTATGTCTCGCAAGTAGACATGCATCGAGCTAGCAGTGGAATTCAATGTCATAATATGAGGCCCGTTCTATGGGTTGAGGCAATTGCGGAAGGACAAACAGAATAGATCAATGATTTATTCACCGGACTGGATCGATGAACAAAAGGCTCAATTGTCCAACGAGCCTTTTGCATTTTCCTGCCTTCAAAAATCTGATGTTCCCATCGTATCCGCACTCAATTAAAATATTTGGAAATGCCAAATTCCGGGTGATTTTGACAGTTCTTGGTCAGAGGTTAGGCAGCGGCGTGCACCCTTCTTTTTGTCCAGAGGCGCGTCATGAGCGCGTGATTGAGTTTTTTTTCTTCCTGGTCTTGACCCATTCCGAGTTCGTTCACACTCTAAAAGGAACCCAATTTGTCTCGCTTGAGAGTTATTTTGTTTATGGAGCGTTGGTTATGGCTTTGACTGTTTCTCGTAATCCTAATTTGTCTGCGCCCGATATTCGCAGCCGGATTCAAGAAGTTTCCCGTGATCCTAAAACTCTCGAATACCAACATCGGCGTGAGCGTGAATGGTGGACTGGGGTGTCTCCCTCCGAATGTATCGGATTTAATAAAGAAACGCGCACGC
>JBFWYS010000128.1:0-8883 GCA_050186175.1 Pseudobdellovibrionaceae bacterium | reverse complement strand
AATCGTAAGTCTTGGGGCTATTTTTTGGAAACTGCAGTCTTCTCAAGATTCCCAAATAGAGGTCGTCGAGCCGATAGTTTCTCCAACATTAACAATAGAGCCACCGATTGATAATGTCGATCATCCAGAGGGTGGAAAGGATATTCAAGTCCTATCGCAAACTTTGAAGCTCATTCCGAGTAAAGTCGATTGCGCAAAGGGAGCTGAAATAAAAAAAAATCTAGGGGAGTCGACGGATACATTTTGGGAAGAGGCCGAAAATTTTATTTTTTATGATCCGAATGACCGCGCTTTGACTGTTTGTTTAAATGGCCAGGCTATTTCGGGTGAATTTCCAAAATTTCAGGAGGGCGTCGGTTCGGAAGAAGAAATGGTGCGAGTTACAGAGGCTAGTCTTCGCGACATGAATGGAGACGGAAAATTAGAGTTTATAGTGTACAACGGTCAGTGTGTAGAGGGGCCTTGTTTGGGCAGTCATTATATTTTGCAAATTGAAGGCAAGGAGATTAAGATTGCATTTGCCTTACATGCCGAAAGCCTGAAGTTAGTTGAGGGGAGTGATCCCCAACAGCAAGTTTTTTTAATGGAAAAATATTGTTATACTTTTGATTTTGGCTTCGCGTATTCGACCATCGCGATGGCAAAGTTTCATCCAGATGGATCTCTAAAACCTTTTTCGTCACATGAGGTGGCGTCCACCTATCCACAATTGATTGATGGACTTAAGCATCCAGCACTTGCAGATGAATCCGAACGTGAAAAGGCGTATCACGAAATTCAAAATTTAATTATCGCAGCTTATAAGGGTACTTCTAAAGGGGAAATTTTGGAATCCTATGATGCGATTTTAAAAGCACTCCCCTCTGAGGAAAACGAATCCGGTCCAGATCAGCGCTTGCATGTGCATTGTGAAACGCGCGAAATTCTTGAATCAATTTAGGAATAAGCGCAGCCTCATCCAATCAGACCACTGCGGCTGAAGAAGTTCGTGAGAAGTCGCGCTATGAGCTTTTAAGTACTCTGATTGCCAAGGAAAATGTTTCTCTGAAAAACAGAGACGGATGTGAAGCTTTCGTTAGATCCAAGCATGATACCATCGGGCGTTTTATTAGTTGGAATCTTTCATTTCTCACAAATCGCAATGTATCTAATAGCGTTAGTGATTTTTGTGAGGTGGGTGAAAAAAGAAAGACTCGCTGTGCGGTTACATTTAACGCAGATTCGGCAGGTGAATCTCCGTGGAGCTGCGGGCTTCGTTTTTTTATGATGTTAAAAAGTTGCAAATTGATATTTCCAGCCTGGAGTGTATCGGATCATGTTGAGGTTTTTCGGCCTTTTCCTCTGTATTTTCGCTATATCGTTTTAAGGAGTCGCAAAACTAAAAACAAAATCAATCCGATCGCGAAGACCGCAAAAATAACGTACAACCACCTATCTAGGGCCGGCTTGGGGATCAGAGTTCCCTCTAGAAAAGACGGAGCGTAAAAATTTTCGGGTTTAGCTGGTAGAAATTGAACCCAAACGGATTCTCCAATTTTGAGTTCTTCCCAATTTTTACGCAATCCGAAGTATCCTCTTTGAAAGCGGAGTTCACTTCGATAGGCTTGATCCTTTTCAATGAGTTCAAGCGTAACGTAAAAACGGGGGTGAGAGGATTCTGGGGCCCCACGGTTCTCAACATATTCTTCCCGCTTGCTAACGATGGTCGCAGTTCTCGCTTCGCCATTTTTAGAAACTTGTTCAAAGGTATCGCTTTGTTGCTTCGAGAAACGAAGTGAAGGTTCAAGGCCAAAGTAAAGCAACCATCCCGAAACAACCACAAATAAAAAAAGAAAAACTTTTTCTCCAAAAGAACGCTCTGGCATTTCTTCTATTATCCGTTTGAAGCATTACCAGTTGGCAATAGGCCTCTCTCTTTGACGCGCTTCATTTTTAATTTGGTCTACTTCTCGGATTCCTCCTGGGGGACGCTATGGCTCGGCAAAAGTCTCTATGAGCTGGAGAACCCTGGCTGGATCGTCAGTTAGAAGCGCATGTCCACACTCTTCTAATAACTGAAATTGCAAGAGTTCAGAGCGAATTTGGTCGCACATCTCGTGCGTGCTTTCAATGGGAAATACGCAGTCTTTGGCTCCGTGAAGCACCAATGTTGGACAAGAAATTTGGTTCAGCTTAGATCTGACATCATATGTATGCCATTCTGTAAAGCGGTTTGTGGGTAGGGAAGAGGTCCTTGTGGGTAACATAAAGACCAGTTATCAGTTATTTCGAGACATCTGGATATTTTCGAAATCTGCCAATAATGCGTTTGTTTCTCTTATCCTTTTTCTCGATTGCAATTCGAACTGATATATATAGGAACAATTTTGACAATGGACACAATCACGCTCATGTCGGCGATCTCAATTATGCAAGGGCGGAAATCGGAAGAAATACGGGGCTCGATTCAAAGAATCGATATGCTCCCCGTGAAATTCAAGAACAAGATTATATCAGCGGTACCGGGCCACAATCTGTATTAGTTTTTGGAGATGTTTGGCATCGCTCACCTCGATTGCAACCGGGTGAGCCGCGACTTTATATTCTTATTGAACTATCACCGTAAAGTATTTACTGCGAATTATCCGCAGGCCCTTTTGGTTTTTTAGCGGCCTGTGTTCACAGAAGGTGCATAGAATTATTGCACCAAAGGTGCATAGAATTACAATCGAACCATTTTACAAACGAGATCGAGTCCCGTCACAAGAGTGTTTCCCTGAAAGTGTAATTCATTTGAAACACTGTATTTGTCCCAGCGACCGCGGCTATACTGATAAACGCCGAGTCCCTTTGATTCTGATTTTACCTTTGATGTCGTATAGCGAAGTGTGTAGCCAAATCCAGTGTCAGACTTTCTTCTTTCAATTCTATCCACTTTTCCGTCTGAGTTGATCTCCGGAAAAACTGTCGTCATAAATCCAGGACCCTTAAAATAGGTCTTTTCGATGAGGTCTCTGCCCTCAATTGTGATAACTATTTTTTCTGCCGCACAAATAGACGCAGGAACATCAGAAGATCTAACCCATGTTCCCAAATAGGGAGCTAAAAGATCTGAGTTTGCAGCTGATGCTGAATTTAAGATTCCAAAAGTCAGAAGGAAAATGAACGCTTTCACAAAAGTCCCCTTTGAGGAGGTTGAAAAGACGTTACAATTTACCATGGCAAGGGGGGGGGCGCGAGAAGGAGCCTCAGGGATTGTAAAATAGAAAAATGGAGTGACAATAAACGACCTTAAAGAAGCTAAATTGCTGGCTAGAAGGAGTTCGATTTCTGTCGGCTGCTTCTAAAGCAGGCCGAGGGTAGGGCGAGCCCTTTTAGGGTAACATAAGCTCATGTTATAGGGGATCTTCTACGAAAGTCTGTTCAAGTATGCTTTCGTGATTCATGAAAAATGCGGTTTATATTCTAGCCTTAATGTTCCAATTTCTTTTCTGAAAGATTTTTTCTAGAAAAGATCTAATTCAGATTCATGCTTCAATGAAATTTGCTAAAGAGGTGTCACAAAATTTAGATTTGGAAATAATCGAGAGTAAAGGCGAAGGTTTTGGGCTGCTGGTTTTATTAGGAGTTATGGGGCGAGGCAATGTGACTCGGTTGACGGATATCGCTTACAGAATCGACCAAACGATGAGTCCCGATGTTTCTGCAGTCATGAATCAGAAGTTTTCACCTTTTAATTAGAAGACTGGTCTCAGTGAAGGGCCAAAAGCCAACGGATCCAAAGGTTGAAGTGATTCCGGAACCAGCATTTCAGCACAGACCTGCTTCTCTTATTACGGATCCAGTCCCAGAGGCGATCAAGGCGTTAGCACAAAGTTACTTTCAAGGTGTTTCGGTAATGCCAAGCATGCTCACCCGTGGAACTGACTCGTTACACACGCATGATGGGCATCCCATCTTATGGCATCGGTCCCATCATGGCAGCAGATCGTGAACGCGTGCGCGCACACGGAGTGGACGAACGTTTTTACGTTGGCAATTTACAAGATGGTGTCGATTTTTTTCATCGCCTGGTTGTAATGTTAGCCGCCCCCGCAGAAACAACTTTTGGAAAAAAACCTTCAAAAAATTTTAAAGATGCTTTTGGCAGTGAGAAATCTCATCACGGCCCTACTTGCGTGCATTAAGCTTTTCATCGGTATCCAAAATGCAAGAAGGCGAATCGGATTTCCCAACTCGCTTTCTTTGGATCTGAACCCTTCTTTTTACGAAGGAGGTCCAAATGCCGGATATGAACTTGCGTCCCACGCAAAAGAATATTCGACGTTTTTTGAGGATTGCTAAAGCGGTTTTAGGTCTAGTTTTGGCTGGATTAGAAATCGTTCGTAAGATTCTGGATCTTTTAGGTAGATGACATAGGTAGCTGACGGACTTTTATGGGTTCCCAACTAGGATGTTGGTTCAACCTTGCGGGGTTTTTGATTATGGAAGAGCGGTTGGGAAGTCCGCTCAATTATACAATGCGACTTCATTGTTGAGTAAGAGGCACCCTCTCTGATATCAGATATCAAGTATCGGATATCTGAATTTTATATGACCTAGTAGCCGTCTGCGTCTGCTCCCGCGTAAGTGCAAACGCCTGTTTTTCCGGTCATGTAACCTACGCTAGAAGAAGTACAAATTCCAAAAAGATTTGTTGGGTCCACGATTCGTTGAATGGCCATCGTAACCGGGCCACCAGCTTCTCCTGATCCAGGAGTTCCAACGTAAGTGAAATCTTTTAAGTACTGAGGTACGGATCCATCTGAAGATGCTAGGCAGTTTACAGTTGTTGTTTGTGCTACTTCCTGCAAAACATTTGCAAAAACATTGAATCCTGACGGAGTACAGTTAGACGCGTCCGGGCAGGCCGATGTAGATGGATATGCGACTTTACCGGTACTGTCGTCGGAGTGAGTAATAAAAATAACTCCAGTTGGCAGCGGAGATCCGGCAGGAACAGCTGTTACGGCCGCTGAACTTTGCCCATCACAGAATCCTGGAGAATGACTACCTGGATATTCCGTCGACATTACTGAAAGAAGGGTTTTGTCATTACTGAAAATCAAACTGACATCGGTTGCTCCGCCTGCGTCCCAATTTCCGAGATGAAGGGCCGCTCCCGGCTTGCCAAGAGTGACTCTAACAGCCGGTGCCGTGGTCACTTCGCCGTCGTCTGCATTTACAATTACGCTATTGAGCATGTCCATTAAAAAACTAAGTTGCAAACTGACTGCAGCTCCGCTCTCTAAATCAACTTGTCCCGTGGCTGGATCGATCTTTCCTTCAGACGTATAAATTTCGTCTCCGTCTTCGCAACCCGTTGTTTCCGACGAAGTCACGCAAAGTGGAACTCGAAAATAGGTCGTTGTACAGCTTTGATCACCCGATGTTGTACCCACCGTTACCGTTTGAACTGAACCCGGATCTGTATTATCCACAGTTCCATCTACCTGACCATAGATGGTATTCCCTTGAGAGAAGCTTGTCCCGCTTTGGCCTTTGTAGGTCTCACCATCAATTGTCATCGAAACGAGAGAGGCCATGCACAGACTGACGGATTTATAACGGCCATATGCAATAGTGATATCGGCAATTTCGGCGTTCGCAAAATCTGCATCTGATTTACTAAAGGTATGATTGATGGGAGTTTGAAAAAGACCCCAGTTCTCATCATCAAAAGTAGTCAGCTGAGCTGAATTAAAAGTATAGGTTACCGTTGTTGGAGTCACAGGTCCTTTGTTCTGAGCCTGCACGATCGAAAACGAGAGAAAAACAAAAAGAAGAGTAAAAATATTATTAATTTTCATGATGGCTCCTAAAATTTACTGCCATGAATTTTTGCAGAAACCCCAGTGGCTGTTGTATCGCCACTGCTTTCCTTTTTTTTACTGCAACTGACCAGTGTAAGCGCTGTTACAGACAAAGAAACAAGAACAGCCAGAAAAATCTTTTTCATCTCTCCTCCTAAATATTTTTAGAGCGTTGATCTAATTCTGTTTTTTAGAAGAAAGACTGTCAAAGTACTAAGGTCTAGATTCATCGGCTTTATTAAATTATTTAAGTAAATGAATTTTGATTTTCGATTGAGATTCTCAATCGAGCATTGCAGTTGACTATTCTTTGAAGCGAGAGATTTTCCCAAACCCAGAAGAGAACGAAGTTACTTTTCACTTTAATTACCTTGATAAGGTAAATGGTTGGTACATTAACAACACAACAGCAGTTGCTGTCGATATGACAACAAGCGAAGCTTTTGCTGAGACGGTTGCGGATTTAAGTCTCATTGTACCTAAAAAGGCTGACAGTTACGGAATATCTGGAAAAAAGCTCTCTATTCGATGCGATTTTGACGATCTTATAGACTAGTATCTTTTGAAAAATTGAATGTGATCATGAAACCCCAGTGAGGACTGGTTTTTTTCTGAGGTTTTTAAATAGGCCTGTTTTTATAATTCTTTGCAAACTGCGAATCTTCCATAGCGGCAAGGGGATCGCTTGTCTTGTCATAGCTTTTCTTGTCCATTAAAGAGACTCTCTAAAAAAATGCCATCGGTCACCCATACAATGAGTAGATATATGGAGCGGCGCTTTACAAAAATGGAACTGTTACCTGAGCCCTCGCAACAGCTCCTGATTGGCTAGAACTTTGATCGATGGCTCGTCTAAAAACGGGGCTGTCACTATAGTGAACATGAGGCCATGCAGAGCCTTGATCTGTGCCGAATTTAAGTGAGGATATTTTCGTTGAAGCATGGCTTGGTAACGCCTTTCTGTTTCCAACATTTTTTTTTGAAATGGCGACTCGGTCATTCGACATTTGAGATAGAAGACAACGAAGGCCGGCTCTTTAAGAAAAAGTTTGCGACTCTGAATGAGCGAGGCAAACGATTTTCCCTCCCTAAGCATTTTCTCACGTTCTGGAGTGATTCCGAAAAACTCTTCCGCTACTTGGCGCACACTGGTTTCCAAGATCTCGTTTTTGGTTTTTCCGAAATGATAATAAATAAGCGGGCGGCTCACCTTTACTTTGCGAGCTAAGTCGGAAACTTTCCATTGTTTATGCCCCTTTGAAATTTCCAGCAAAATGACTGCATGTAAAATGCGACGAATTTTGGCATTGTTGTTTTCCATAGGACCATTGTAGCAGTGGTTTCGGATGGCTGGCACGGCCCAATTGACGAAATTCTAGATTTTCGTCAGCGCCTACCTGAATAGTCTCGAAACTGCAGTTCCTTTCAAGTAAATTGGCGCCTGCTTGCTAAGGAGAAAATGTGATGGCAGTCTTTTACAGTCTAATAGTTATTTTGGCTTTCGGTAATTCTGCGTTGGCAAATACTCAAGAATGGCGCAAAGAAAGAGATCAGCGCCAAGTCGAAATCGCCACTTATTATCGAACACACCCCGAAGGTGCGGAGGCTCTCTTGACCGAAGCAAATGGCGGCGGCCAAGTGCCGATGGTCATGTTTCGTTTGTTTACCGAGCTTTTTCCTGAAATCTGGGGAAAGCCGCAAGACGGGTACGCTGTAGCCGGCCTAGGCCAAAACGTTCTTAGACCAAAAAGTGTGCTGCCATTGGGAATGGCCTACGCCCCATCTGAAGAAAAACTAAATTCATTTCTGCAAGAACCGGCAAAATTCAATAAGGTCGGCTTTAATTGTCTGGCCTGTCACGCTGGTCAAGTCCAAGTCTCCACAATGAAAGTCCTTCCTCTCATTGGCGCTCCTAATACTCGGATTAACAATCCATTATTTTTGATGGCCAAAACATCGTTGCTGCCAAAGTTTACCTCAGATCACTTTCGCCAAGCTTTAAGGACCAAACCGGCCGGGTGGATTTATCAAGATCCAAAGATGGCTGCGATCGAAGCGAAAGAACGGGAAACCTTTCTGTCACCGGGCGTGGCTGAAGAACTAGTGAGCAACATTAAAACTAATTCCGCCCTTCTGATGGGTGGCTTCAATTTGGTAAAGAAGTTTGCCTACTCTAAACCAAATGCACCGGATCCGATGGCCATTAAAAGGGGATCGATGGATGCGTTGATACCAACTTACCTGGCATTCCTGGCCTGGGCTAAGACCAATTCGCCAGACTCACTCACGCCCGAAAACTTGTCGCATGTCATGCCATTACAAGCGGCCGAGGTCGATCCGCCGAGCATGTGGAATCAACGAGGCCGAGGAAATTCCCATTGGGATGGATCCATGGGTGGTGTTGTGCATAGGAATGCGGGAGCGGCTCAGGCTTCTCTCAGCAAGCCGGTCAATCTAGAAAACATCTCGAAAATCACAGCCTTTTTGGAAGATTTGCCTTCTGATCCTTATCCATTTGATGTCGACATGGAGCGCGCGCGAACAGGCAAACAACTCTTTCAGAGTAACTGCGTCTCTTGTCACGGCAACCAAAACAAAGTTATCAGTGCGGCTGAGATTGGTACCGATGCAAACCGCATGAATCATTTTACAGCTAAAGGCGCGCAGTTTTTGGGGGGCCTTCTCGCCTTGATTTGTGGTAACGGCAAACACTGCACTAAGGCCACCGGTGAAGTCTATTCGCCGGCAGAACTCAGCATAAAAACCGACGGGTATGTCGGTGGCCGTCTTGACGGAATTTGGGCTCGCGCTCCTTATCTTCACAATGGTTCGGTACCGACCCTGTACGCTCTCTTAACCAATGACCGACCCGAAAAGTTCTATCGCGGAGCCTTGACTTATGATCGCGAGAAAGTGGGTTTTACCTGGGATAAAAATCTGCCCGGTAGCGTAGAGTACAACACCAAACTGGACGGCAATTCCAATCAGGGTCACAGTGATCCGTTGTACTTGGGAAAAAATTGGAAAAACCAGCCGGAAGATTTAAAGGACT
>JBFWYS010000127.1:0-8922 GCA_050186175.1 Pseudobdellovibrionaceae bacterium | reverse complement strand
ACGTGATCAGGCGTTTTAAATAGCGTGGTCGAGAAAACAATCTATCCCCATTTAATAGATTATTTTCTAGATCTTTGAGTTCAATATCTCTTTGCATTTTTCCGATCTCAATTCCATCGCTGCAAAAAATGAGGAGATCCAATCGAGCTAAATCTCTCACATAATCCATGACAGACTCATTTTCAGCGAGCCATTTTAAAAGAGTGATTGAACTTTGGGAATCATGCCATCGGTAGGCGAGTTGCTTGGAGAGATGATAGACACGCCATTGTAAATTGTCTGGATCTCTCTGGAACTGTTGTTTAAGTTCTTCGAGACTGGGGAGAGACGGAGAAGTAATTTCATGGCTTGAAACAAAAAGAGACTTCTCAATATCCGTTTTTGAAAAAGAATCGAACTGTCTTATTAATTCTGCATAAAGAGAGGGCTCATTCGAGATCTGATTCACAGTGCAGTGAGGGTCAATAGCAAGATTACACAGAAATGATTCGTATCCCAGATATGTCGGGTAGACCGTAAGCCGATATTGGCTTTTGTAGACGGCTCTTTGCTTTTGCAAAATGATTCCGCTCTCATGAATGGGGTTAATCACGGCAAGACCTGATTCTCTTAACTTAAAAAAAGTTAGAACTTTGCGAAAGCCACTTAATACCAGTTGCCGAGCAAAATTCTTATCGGGCCAATAGGATGTCTCGACATATTGATAAGAGTTTTCCTTCGCGTGGCCCAGGAGTTGGCCGAGTACGGATCGACCCGTAGTTGCCGGAGTCGGTAGCTTTAAATACTCGAGAAGGGTTGGCAGAAGGTCAATGGAACTGATATTTGAATCTATTTTCCTTGGAGCAATATCTCGCTCATACTGAGGCCATTTTATTTTCAAAAAACTCCGTTCTGAATCGTAGTCAAAAAGAAGGCTGCCGGCGTGGTGAGGCGTTCTTTTATCTGGAAATGAGGCGCTCTCGCGGATATCTTCCCCGTGATCAGACATAAGTAAGACAATTGATTGATCAAGTAGCCCACTGTCGTAGAGATTCATAAAAATAGGATTTAGAAATTCTGACACGACTCTCCTAACGCCGAAGTCATAAATTTTTTTATTGTGTTTTCTTTTTTCTCGATTCAAAAGCGGAGGCGCAAACTTTTCGAGATTGGCATGCTTGGATGTGTAGGAGTATTGGGCGAAATCATCACGCTGCGGAAATCCTGCTGGGTCATAATAGGGGTAGCGATGTTCGCCAGGCCAATGCAAAGCGCATGTATGAATCAAAAAAACCGTTGGTTTTTCTGATTTTGCCAAAAGCCGAAGTTCTTTTTTGGTGTCTTCGGTGAAATAAGGCAATTGGTAGGCAAAGCTGTAGGCTGAATTAGAGCGAATTTCAGGAATGAAAAAAAAACCGATTGGATTGTTAAAGAGACCAAAGATCATCCAATTCCGAAAGAGGCTTGGCAAAACTAAGCTTTTAATTCCCGGCTCGGGGCCCATGGAAGAATCGATGAATTTTCCTGTAGGGAAATAATGAAACTCGTGACCGTCTCCGAGCAACTTTATTTGATATCCAGCTTCCTTAAGAATTTGCAGCGGGGAATTTTTATAAAGAGCTTTGTGCTCTTCGCCTCTTGCTGACAAGGCATAACGGAATCCGTTGAGGGGCGGAATTTCTGCAGAAAAAAGACTGATAAAAGATCCATGGGTTTGAGCCATCGGAACGATGACCCGCTCAAAACTGGTACTCTTTTCAAGAAAGGTTTTTACGGCATCATTGGTGAGAGGATATTCCTCCAATTTTACATCGCTCCGTAATGAGTCTATAGAAATAATAATGACATGGGGTTTAGATTTGGTCGAAACAGTTCCGCCACCGGCTTGCTGAATAGATTGAGTCGAGGTCTGAAAGCGAAGTGGATTTTGAAAATAAAATAAGTAGAAAAGAAGGAAAAGATTTGCCACTCCCGCAAAAAGAAGTCCAACCTTGCAAGCCTTTGATCGGATCAGATGGAAATTCAAAAAGCCGATAATCCCAATTCCAAAACAATATACAATTTGAGGGTTTAAGATACCAACCAAGAAACGTACAGCGTTCGTCAAGAAGCCAATCTCGCTAAAAATCTGAGGATTGTACAGTAAGTTATGGCTGCTGAAGTAGAACAGAACCAAAAAATAAAAACAGAGTCTTTTTTTTATTGTTCTAAGTCCGAAGGTCATTTCTGTCGCTGCCAAAATGAACGCAAAAAATAAATGAAGAAAAAAAACTCGAACAATAAACGGCATAAATATTTTTGTCATGATCCAAAAATCATGGTGGAAAATGCCTTTTATCCTGGGTAGCTGTTGGGTCGCGGCTATTCCAGAGAATAGCAGCTCTGTAAAAAACAAGAGCATTGAAAAAGCAAACGCATATCGAAGAGAATAAAAAAACTTGTGACCTCGTAGATGCTTGATCAATGAATGGGACTCCTTTGTCCTATCAAGTCTAGTTTACTTTTCTTACATTAGGAAAATAAAAAAACTGGAAGCATTGCCGTTGAGCGCAATCTAAGCGTTTCAATCTTGTTTGCGCCGATAGATATGAACGTCTTTTTGGGTCCGGGCAAGTTCGTAATGACTCTTCCATTTGTCCCAGGAGCCATTGGTTTCAAAATATTTAAAAGTATCAAAATAATAAGGCAAATAGGTCCACTCAGACCGCATTGAAATAAAGGCGAGCATTTGCGGTTTGTTATTTAAAATATCCTCTTGAATCCGTGACACAAATGTTTGTTCATCAGGGGGCATCTGCTCAAATGTTTTATACTGGGGTACTTGTGTAGGATCTCCTTCAAATCGATTGTTAAAAAAAGCGAGTGGAAAAATCGACATATAACGTGTGCCCGGAAAGTAATCCCTATAAAAGGCATTGGAGTACATGAAGTAGGAGCCAGCAGTAAACATGACGACACGGTCTCGTGGGGATAAAATTTCGCTCAATGCCCTCTGAACAAACGAAAAAGTTTCTCTGACAGGAGTGTTGGGCCGTGGTTTAAAAATCGGTCGGACTGTGTCTATCATAGGCCATAAGAACATTCCCCAGAACAAAAAACTCAGAGCAAGAAAGGATTTTCTTTTTACTCGAGGCGAATCTGAAAGTTCGTGTGAATAATTGAAAGTTAATAGCAAAAATAAAATCACCATTGGATATAACATCGGAATTTGTTGATACTCCCAAGCTTTCATTTGCCAGATATAGATGGCGGCTGCTGCCAGGGTGATACCAAAAAAGAAAAGATAAAGTTTTTTTGTTCGCAGAGATAAATGCTTCCAAGATAGACCAACTAAAATTCCAAGAACAAACAGCTGAAGAAAGGCCAACCGAGAAATGGTAAGAAACTCCAAGGGACTTTTGTTTAAGGCGTGATAGTGTTTTAGCAGCAAAGGCAGCAGCTCTTTAAAATAGGCATTAAAAATATCCGCAGGCAAAAACAGAAAATGAAGAAGGTAGGTCAGAGCGGTGAAAAAAAAGGCCGAGACCTCTGGACTCTTAAGCAGAGCTTTGTTTCTTTCGGAAATCAAAAGGCCTATTTCAAAAACTAAAACAACGAAGACGAAATGAGGTTTGAAGAGCGCCATCAACGCGCACAAAGCTCCTATTGTGATCGCTTTTGTCGTAGAAATTGAAAAATCCGCCTCGGAGCG
Organism: Pseudobdellovibrionaceae bacterium; assembly: GCA_050186175.1. GTDB lineage: Bacteria > Bdellovibrionota > Bdellovibrionia > Bdellovibrionales > Bdellovibrionaceae > JBFWYS01. The sequence goes on along the minus strand of JBFWYS010000127.1, from coordinate 5,252 downwards.
ATGGAGTCTTAAGAAAAAATAGGGCATGAATGTCAAAGCGAACAAATGCTCCCGCTGACCAAAGTCTTTTACGAGAATTAAGAGAATAGGAATCACAAACCAGGCCGCATCGACGACCTTCCATTCATCTTTAGAAAACCGCCGAGAAGCCGAGAAAATATTTTTTAACAATGAGGCCGTGATCAGCGTCAATAAAAACACCAGAACTAGGAAGGCGACGCCGGGACGTAAGTCAAAAAGATGAGTGAGGAAGGCTGGAATGACGTTGAGATAATAAATTAATGGAGGGTTCTGGTCGATAAAATCGACGTAAGGACGAGCGCCATTGAATAAGAGCTCTCCTGCTTTTAACAGCATAATTTGATCGTTTCCAATCAATGTGGGATTTGCAAAGAAGAGCGCGATACCTAAACAGATGAGAATAATACGCCACTGCAGAGGATTTTTCATCGATGACCTTTCCTCTTAACAGTAACCTGGTTTGATAGAAATTTTGAACTAAAATTTAAGATATTTAAAAAAGTATTCAGGTACGAGACGTAGAGCAAGCATAATAAATCTCCAATAGGCGGGAGTATAAATAACATTCTTTCTTTTGCGAATGGCATTTTCAATGTCACGAGCCACGACCTCGGGTGAAGTCGTGAGCCTCACTTTTTTGTGATTTGAGGTCATCGGCGTTTTTACCATTCCTGGTTTGATTGTAAGGACGTGAACCTTGGAAGAGTGGAGTCGCCCGCGAAGGCCTGAAAGATAAGCTGAAAGAGCAGATTTTGTGGAGCCGTAAATATAGTTACTCTGTCGTCCTCGGTCTCCCGCCACGGATGAAATCACAGCAATAACGCCGTTTTTGCGAGTTTCAAAAATATTTGCAATGGGCGTAAGAAGTGAGATTGTACTTAAAAAGTTAACTTCAAAGCACCCGATTTGATCAGAAAAGTTTTTTTCGGCAAGTTTTTGATTTACAGAGGTGCCATGGGCAATCAGGACTGTGTCGATTGAATAAGTCTCGACAATTCTCTGGATAAAACTTTGATGACTCACCAAGAGATTGAAATCGAGTATTTCTGAAAAGATTCTTGCGGAGCCGAATTTTTCGAGCTCTTCTCTCAAAGAGCTTAATTTATCGGGACTTCGGCCAACTAAGACAATTGATTGACAATAAGTTGAGATCCGCTTTGCGAAGGCCGTGGCGATTGCAGAAGTAGCGCCAATAATGAGCACGTTTTTCATTGAGCCCGCCTGTCACCAGTAACTCTTCGCCAAAAGTTCGACGAAAAGCAGGGGTCTTTTATTGTTTCTATTTCTTTCCAGTTCGGAAATGAGGCTTTAAAGGTCTCAGGGTTCATTCTTGAGTCTTTGGCCGGATAAACGCGCCCGCCAAATTTTAGCGTGATATTATTGAGTCGACTGAGCAACTCCAGAGTTTTCTGTCCTTGGTTGTTGAGATCTATGCTAAGGGTCGAACCCTCCATCGGAAAAGATAGCCACCCTTGGGAGTTATGGCCGCCGAAAAACTTTAAAACTGACAAAAAAGAAGTGGAGTTGGAATGTTGAATCTCTTCAAGAATTTCTGCAATTGGGGTAAATCCACACGTCTTCGGGAAGACTCCCTGATACTGGAAGAAGCCTTTTCGTCCATAAAGAAAATTCCAGTTCCCAATTCTATCAAGTGGGAAAAAGAAATTTTCGAGCGGGGAGATGAGATCATCTTTGCGAAGTGTGTTTTTGTAATAATAAAATTTGTTAAAGATTTTATTTCCAGTGTCTGTGATCAGTGAAAACGGAGGTGAAAAGGGCAGTTTCAAGGGGGTTTTTGGGTGGCACGCTAGAGATTCTTCAACTTCCAAATGACGACCTTGAGACAAAATACCGCGGCCAAGAGATGAGCCTTTGGCTGTCGAATCGAGCCAGGCCACTTGATATTGAAAATCCTCATTTAGATTTTCTGCATTCGTAAAAACACTTTCAATATTTTCGCATGCAATAGTTTTGACCTTGATACTTGAACTGCAAATTGGCAAAAGTTTGATCTCGGCCCAAGTAATCAGTCCCGTGAGGCCGAGACCCCCGATCGTTGCAAAGAAAAGGTCGGAATTTTGGACTCGACTGCAAAAGAGAAGAGATCCATCTGATCGAAGAAGTTCAAAGCACGTCAGGTGACATCCGAAGCTGCCACAAAGGGAGTGGTTCTTGCCGTGAACATCATTAGCGACGGCTCCGCCAAGAGTTATCATCTGAGAGCCGGGAATGACCGGTAAAAACCAGCCTTTCGGGAGGATGGTCTTAATAACTTCTCCTAGAGTCATACCCGACTCACAACGCAAAATTCCTTTTTCTACATCGAACGACAGAATTTTTTTAAGTCTGTGGGTTGCTAAGAGAAATCCTCCGTCATTTAGACAAGAGTCTCCGTAACTTCTTCCACGACCATAGGGTAAAACGGACTGGTCTTTGAGAGACGAGAGAAAATTTTGAAACTCTCCAGTTTGGGTTCCATGACAAATCTCTTGCGATGGTTTTTCAACTCGCCCCCAACTCTCATAATTTTCTGAGAAATTTTGTTTTAAGTCCATCTATCCGAATTTTGCAATTGCTAGAATAAAAAGGGTTAATAGGCTGACACAGTAGCTTGTTGAATCTTTTAATGCAAAGAGAAGAGGGTCATAATCAAAATTTCGGCGATGAGCTTTGAACCATATATAACCCAGCCAATATAAAAACAGAGGACAGAGGAGCCACAATGTTTGAGAGTGCGCATACCGCTCAGTTACTTCGGAACTGTGCAAATACAAGACTAGAACCAAAACTCCAATCAAACCGCTGGCGATTCCGATCTGAGAAAGCAAGATAGCATCAGTTGGTTCATAACCCCCTCTGGACACCTGAAGGTTCCGATCCGAAAACGCAAGAATCTCAAAATAACGTTTTACAAGCGCCAGGCTCAGGAAAATAAAAATTGAAAATGAAAGTAACCAATGGCTAATCGCAACTCCAGTCACAATCGAGCCTGCGAAGATTCTGAGAGTGTAAAAGCTCGCCAGAACAATAACGTCCAAAATAGCTTTTTTTTTAAAGATTAGGGAATAAAAAAAGTTCATAACAACATAAACTAAAATGAGACAAAGAAAATTAAAGTTAGTGGACGCTGCCAACAATAAAGAGACCACGAAGAGCCCACTTCCAATGAACAGAGCTTCTTTTGTCGAAATGAGCCCGGCGGCCAGGGGGCGACTCTTGTTCGTGGGGTGAAGCCGATCTTCTTTGAGATCCAGTAGATCGTTTAGAATATAAACAAAAGAAGCTGCAAAGGAAAAAGCGACGAAAGCCTTTGTCGCGTTTAACCAAAGAAATGAGTTCGAAAAGTGGTGGGCCAAAAGCATCGGAAAAAAAATGAGGAGATTTTTAACCCATTGAAGCGGTCTCAGTGTTTGCAAAGCATTTTTTGTCTTTAACATCAAAAGACCACCTGACTCGAGATCCATCAAGCTTATCATCCCGTCTTCTTTCTTCAAGAAAATTGTAAGAGTTCAGATATTTCCTGAAGGTGGACGCGCTAATCCTTGAGAGCTGACATCAGAGCCAATATCAAGGCCAATATCAAGGAAGTGTGATTTCGTAAATCGAACGGTATTGTTGTTCGTTTGCGGTCTCTGGAGAAATCCGTACGTATCGAGCCCACCATCCTCCGTAACTATTGTTAGCGAGATTTAGCGTTGTAGTTGTACCGAAGTTCGCAAAACCGCCTCCGACCCTTGCGTAGGTCACGCCGTCGAGCGAAACTTCGACTTTGTAAGAACCGGCGGATTCCCACTTAATCGTGGCTGAGGTTATGAATTTATAGGCGGCTAAATCAATCTGAATCCAAGTTGCTCGACCGTCGTTATTAGAGGCCCATCTCGTGTTGTTTGATTTGTCAGCGGCCTTTGATGGAGCGTAGGTTCCTGAGGTGTCATTGTTCCAAATTCCACTGGAGGTCACATTCAGGGTAGAGTTACGGTATTTGAGCCCGAGGTTCGCACATCTATTTTGAAATTCAGTGGATTCAAGAAATGTCGTTTCGAGATTTACGATTGGATAGCCTGATTGAAGTTGGGCTCTCCAGTAAATAAAACCATCGGTGTCAGCGGGGCGACCCAAAATGGCCAAGTAGAGCCGATTCAGATAATCGATTTGGACTTCCAAATTACCAGAAATAGCTGCGGATCGAATATGCCTAATTTCTTCCGACTCAATAAAATTTTTCGCTACCGAATAGCAGGTTTGAGAGCCAGCGAGAGACTGTGCTACCCAATAATCTAATCCACCAGGATCCGCCGTGCGCTTAAACAGACTTGAATACAGGCCTTTAATATAAGACTGAGTTGGAGTGTCTACGATGACAACGCCAAACGAGTTGTTCGCAAATTGATTCGTAGGCGCAAGCGTAGATGCTGTCGATTCGGAGTTGACCTTTGTAATCGCTAGATACCCATTGCTGAGTTTCTGAGGAAAAGCAAACATAGATACTGCGTTGGAGATTCTATTTCCGGTCACAACACTATTGCGCATTTTAAAAGTGAGACTTTGTTTCTTCAACCCATCCCACCAACCACCTATGGCTGTGTAACTGGTATTTTGAATAACATTGTTTGTAATCCTAGCTCCATCAATAAAGCCCGCACCTTCGACGGCCGCATCAAAGAAATTGACCATTGTGTTTTTGTCAATCACGCTGTTGTACTCGTCAATTAAAACAATCGCATCGTCGGCGCCTCCAAGCGCTTCGGATTGTGCGAGACTTGCTCCAGGTTTGATGACGGCCAAACCATCTATAAGGTTCGATAGGAACTGATTGCCCGTGCCGCCAGTAGACCGCACAACAGTAGCTGTTGTGTTTCCAGACCCGAAAACAGGACTTACAAGTATGTTATTGTCGATCATCGAATTCGAAGTGCCTATCATGTAAATTGCCGACCTAAAGTTGTTTCCCGTAAAACGAATATTGGATGAGGTTTTTACGTGAACTCCCACGAACACAATTGGAGTCGTCGAATAAACACGGCTGTTTTGGATGACGATATTTGTGCCACTTGTGATGACTAGAGGAGCATTCCAGGCATTCAAACGACAATTTGATAGCGAGGAATTTTGAGTATTCGTAAAGGCCACGTTAATTCCACCTAACATAGTTGAAACGCCGGGAATATCTGTGATTGTGTGATTTCCACAATCGATGCTGACGCCAGAGGTATTCGATACATCAATGCAGG
>JBFWYS010000126.1:0-8974 GCA_050186175.1 Pseudobdellovibrionaceae bacterium | reverse complement strand
CTGTAATTTGAAATTTTTTAGCGTTCAAAAACTAACAGGAGAAATACCCGATTCGATCATTTATATTGCGGCTTCACCTAAAAGGTCGGTCAAAAGACAGACTTAGAAATAAAAAGGAGTTCCTAATGAAGTGGTTTACAGCCCTTATGGTTTTTGCGGCTTGCTCTGCCCAGGCCAATGGATATAAAAATGAAGTCATGGAAGTCACGTGTGAAGGCGCAAAAGACGGCTTTAAATTATCTGTTAATATGCTTGGCTCAAGAGACAGTAAGCAACTTGAAGTGACTTCTATTGATTTGTCTTACACCGCGATGGTTTGGAAAAATCCAAAATTTGTAAATAATTTTGAGCAAGAATTTCGAGTAGAGGAATCATACACTACTGTCAAAGGCACGGCTGTTCTAACAAAAGGTCGCCAATCTGCTTATTCGATCAACTACCCTGACTGGTTTTGGGCTGTAGATTATTCTCAATTTGGCGGAGAAATCGAACTTGAAAGCGGAGTCGTACGTGGAAAAGCGAAACTTTCTTGCAAGGCAATTGTGAGATCTTCTGAAGTTAAATACAGCGATAGGTACTAAATCTCAAATTTTAGAACGCCAATGTTTTTAGCACTGGCGTTTTTAAAACGTAAAAGAAACTGCAGCTAGAGTATTAACCCCGCCAATGAAAAATAGAGCACTCCGAGTCGAGGCGTTTTCCTGCCGACTTCCATTATAAAAATTGAGGCCTGCCACAAGACCATGTGTGATCATGCGAATGAGTCTTTCCTTCTGCTCCACTTCCGTATTGTACATGTTGTAAGAGCGGATTACGCCCGATCTCTGCTGATTGCTTAAGGCCGTGTTTTTTAGCGAGTTGTAAAGAGCGTACTCTGCGCCTCCTCCCACTCCCATGTGTGCCCCATATCCGATCGAGGCGATTCCAATTGTTTGTACGACAGCATATGCAGTTTGTTCGATGGGATCAGAAGTGCTTGCTGCCCCAACCAAGCCTCCCAATAAAGCGAAGGTCCCGCTGATCATATAACTCACACCCATCTCTGCATCTTGATCCACTTTTTGTTTGAATGAATTTTCAAATTTTGTCCACCCCGCAGAGCTACTTAAACGAGGATAAAGAGAAGGGTCTTCGCCTAAGGCAAAGACTCCATTAAATAAAATTAGAATAAAACTAAATCTGCCAACCCAATTGAACATAAACCGTCTGCGTGTAATAATCCTTTTCTTCACCTAGCATTTTTGTACTTGAATACAAGACACCGGCATTGACCGCTTCTACTCGATAGAATGTGCCTCCAGAAATTCCGTTGGAGTCCACTCCTCCCATCAGATACATAGCGCCAAAACCATATAGAGCCCCCAGCCCAATTCTTTCTTTCGCCTCTACTTCTTCGTAATTCAAACTGCGATAGTCCAACGAAAACTCAAGCGTTCCATAGGGTAAAGGTGGACTTATTCCCATCGAAAGTTGGAGTTCAGCGGGGGTTTTTAAATCTTCTTTGTCGCCACTCACATTTCCGGCATTGGCTACCATTCCTGCGAACCTGTATTTCCAATTCTTTTCGATCTCCCATAAAAACGAAGGTTCGACATAAATAGCCGACTGTTTTTTCGGCTTCAAAAGATCTTTTCCAGCCTCTGTTCCCAGCTCGACCAACAAAAAGCGTTTTCGGATGAATTCTCTCTTTACCATCCGGAGTTGAGCACCCACATAGAAATTTTCAAAAAGCTCGTAACCACTTTGAAACGTGTAATCCTCTTCCTTGATTGAATAGAGCTCAATATCGGGATTTGCTTCATTGCGTACGATCGAGAACGCTCGATAACTGAGAGGTGCATATCTGCCACTCAAGTATTTTGAAGCAAAATGAATCCCCGCTTGAGCTTCAATTTGGAGAGTATTTTCTTTGGCAAAGAGCTCATTAACTTCGGCTTCAGAAAGCTCTCCATCCATAAGCTTTTGAATCCGCGACAAGTTATTGTAACCGTTTGACACTAAAACTTGAGCACTGAGACTGCCCTTTTGATGTTTGGGAGTCATCGCGGGGTTGCATAGAAGCCCGTCAGGAATCAGAAAAATACTCAGACAAGAATGAGCGAGACCTTTAGTAACAAGACTTGATTGGACGGTTTCAAAAGTCCGAGCATTCCGACTAAAAGAAAGGTTTTCCGCGGCACAAACAGACGTCGAAACTAAGATAAAAAAACAGAGCCTTAATGCACTTCGCATCCAAAAAGGTTGTCATAACCTGATCGAGAAGCCAAGGACGCAAGATCTGCGTCAGAAAGAGCGCCATTGAATTTCATGAGTTCCAAGGTCACTTTTGCATTAAAAACAACTTCGACCGTGTCCTCTCGAAGCTCAGAATATTCCTTTTTCTTTTTAGGAGTCACGATTTCCATATCCGACATCATATCTATGAGAGTTTCACCTACACTTTTGATGCGGTCTTCAATAAATGACAGGTCAATTTTGCATGTGTCTTGACTCTTCTTTTTTCCAAGAATTTCGTTTTGAATCTGATATTTTAGCAACAAAACATTTAAGACCGTCCGATAGAGAGCTTCTTCGGGGTAAGGCTTTTCAAGAACCTGCATGGTTTCGATCGCAGCACGGAGATACCCAATCTTATCCTCATGGATGTCAGGAATTGATCTATAAGTTTCCATAAAATGGAGGTAGTTTCGCAAATGCCAACTGAGCTTTAGAGTTGCAAGCTCTGTTTTCGACTTTTTTGCATTCGCTTTTTGGATAGATTTCCACGAAGGAAGTGGTTTTCCATTCTTAATAAGCGGCAAGAGTTTTTGAATTTTAAAGCCTGCTTTATGTGCATAAGCAGACGCTAGAGTCATTCGGTAGCTTCGATTCTCAGGATTGGCTTCAAGTTCACGCTCCATCAGGACGATCGCTTCATCCGAACGCCCCGCATCGATTAACTTATAAGACTTGAGCTGCGGAGATTCAGATTTTTTTTCTAATCGTCCGCAACCGTTCAAAGCGAGAAAGGCACAAAATGAGAGAAGGAGTATCTTGTTCATTATTTGGCAGTTGCTAAAGAGTCATTTGAATTGACGCGAATAATACGGGGATCAACCTTACCGTTCGCAAACACAGTCACATCCGCAATCCATTTTTTAACTAGGATCTCACTTACCTGATAGACATCCGCATGGACCACAAATCTAGCATCAGACATCATGTTGTAGTTGACATCGACGATTGCCAACTCCGTTTTCGAAATGAAAGATTGCAGGCCGCCACATGAGATCTCGGAAATTTGGTCTTCAGTATCCGTCACTGTTTTACAATTTGAGGTTCCTTCGATCGCCTTAACGCCAATCGAAGACAGGATCAGATTCATGTTCTTGTTGTTAATGTCGAAGTCATACTGCCGGGAAACTTGACCGGCTGAATCGCTAGTTTCGGAAATACTTGCTTTAAAAACATTTAAGAATTTCTCATCTGTCGTACATGTTTTTACTGAATACGAATACTGCTCCACAGCTTGTGGATCCAGACCAGATTCGACACCAGTTGCTGCCTCGATCTTCGACTCGAACTTCACAATAGCTGTACGACAGCTTTCTGAAAGAGTAGAAATCGGGATCGTCACCTCGGTGAATCGAACCTCTTTCTTTTCATCGCGAATTGTATTCTCGTTTTTAATTTCAGTTGTAATATCCAAAAGAAAGTCCAGCTGCGAGTAGCTCTGATCCTTCTCTCTTTTATTTTGCAAAGCTTTAATTTTTCCTAAGACATCCGAAGTTTTTTTTCCCCAATTTTCAATGACATTGAGGCGAGAATCCAGTTTCTTCTTTGCCGCTTCTCTATTGTTAAGAGTCTCCTTCACGCTTTCGACAGATTCAGGCGATGACTCGACCGTTTTCGAATCACAGGCAGAAAAAATACCAACAGCAAAAAACAATAGTAACGTACAAAGAATGGCTTTCACACAGGTCTCCTTAGCAAACTTTTTGTGGTAAGAAGCCGAAAAGCAATTGGAGTACCAATGGTAAATCGGTCTCAATTGAAATTAAAATGCTCTTTTTGCCAAAAAACCTCTTTGTAGAACTTCTGGTCAGCCAACAATTGTCAGTCCCTATGATTGCCGCCACATGAAAATTTTTATGTCTAGACCATTTACAGTCAACTTTGGAAGTTCGACGCCATTACTGAAGCCTACAACCCTGTTCCGACCCCAACCACCGCGCGACATGGCCATTTACATTTACGAGGCGATTTCTGTCGTCGACAGAAATTCCAAACACTGGGATTTGTCCACCTATGAGTGGGAGTTCATAGGTGGATGCTGGAATTCCGTGCTTGATCCACTCACGGCAATAATTCTTACTCTGCCCTACCACGAAACGGCAGGAGCAAAAGTCTTTTGCTCTTTGACGACTCATCAGCTTGTAAAAATCAAAGGCCCTTACAACGGCCTTTACCTTTTTGCCAAAAGAAGTTTTTGTAACCGGCGCAAGCGGCGGTGGAGGAGGAATTGCGTGATCAGCTTTATAGTTAGGCATCGCTTGAACGAGCGGTTTCAAAAAACGATTCCAATCCATGCGCGAGTCGGCTTCAATTGCTGACGCGTCGTCGTGAGCATTTCGCACCACAACTAAGTCCAAAGAAGGAATTACGAAAATAGCTTGTCCCTCGTGTCCTAAAGCTGCAAAGGCGTCGCTAGGAACATCCGCGAAAGGTTTTGGGATCGCAAATTTTGGCGCTGGAATATTAAGCCAGAATCCAGCTCCATAAGTTCTATGATTACGGACCAATTTGTCTGGACTTCCGGATCCACTCTCAAGCGCGGGGCTCAAGGATTTGCAACGATCTAACCATTCTTTACTCACAACCTGCTCTTGATTCCAACGTCCCTCATTCAACAGTAAATATCCAAATCGGGCATAATCTCTGGCCGTCGCATAAAGATAAGTTCCACCAATCATCGTTCCCGACTGATCACGCTCCCAAGTCACCCCGTTCATTCCAATGCGATCGAAAAGGTTTTTCTTTGAAAATGATAAATATTCCGATCGCAAACGCCTCTTAATGGCTCCCATCACCACATTTGAATTTCCGCTATCGTAAAGAAATGAATCCGCGGGCTTGTTGATTAAAGGGAGAGATGCAGCGTAAGCGGCCATGTCACCAGATCCCTCGAGATAAAGCATTTTTACTACTTCAGCATCCACTGCACCAAGCGTGGTGTAATCCTCAACCCATTGGCGCCCTGAAGCCATTGCGATTTCATCAAAGAGTGTAACGCTTCTCATTTTTTGAAAGTGCTCCGTACTGACCGCAAGATCACCATAAAAGTCCGCGAGAGTCTCATCTGAACGAATCAGGTTCTGATCCTGTGCGATTCCAAGCACCACGGCCGTAAAACTTTTTGCAATCGACCAACTAAGATGTGGCATTTCCGAATTGAATCCGTTCGCGTATCTTTCAAAAATAATTTTCCCTTTATGAATGATGACCACACTGTTGGTTCTCAAAAGAGGTGTTTCGGTAAACGCATACTTTTCAAAAGTTTTAAGGCCTTCAAGGTTGACTCCCTGATCCGCAGGGCTTGCTCTTTCCCAATCGGCTTTGGGGTAAATCACCTCAGCCTGTGCATAAAAAGATAAGGGGATAATATTGCATAAAACGAAAAGATAGCGTCCGAAGAATTTCATGTTCCACACTCCATTTAATGTCTGTAGAATGGATAATGGAAAAGAATGCGAGTTTCCTTATCCTATGACAACTTTCTTACTTTTTTTTAACAGCCGGCTTAAGGAGGTCGGGGTTATTCCAATAGCCACAGCTAATTCGCCCTGGGAAACCCTTTTATCGATATTAGGGTACCTTTCCAATAACCGGTTCCATCTTTCTTCGGCCGATAATGCCAGGGCTTCATATTCTCGCTGTTCTCTTTCAAGATAAAGTTTTTCAGCGATTTTTCTCCCAAACTGTTGCCAATTGAGGCTCGTTTTATAAAGATTTGCTAAGTTTGAATAAGAAGTCGAGAAAACTACAGAAGGCTCAATTGCCTCAATAGAAACATGCGAGGGAAGGTTGGTAATCAAAGAGGCCAGCGAACCTATAAAAAAACCTTCTTCGCAAAAATTTAGAATATGTTTTGCCCCCTCATGCGAAAGAGCATAAGTTTTAAACAACCCGCTAAGAACAAACCCCACTTTGTCCGACTTTTCGCCGATTTGAACGTAAAATTCGCCGGGTTTAAAAGACTCCTGAAACAAAGTTTTAAAAAATACTTCAAGTTCTACATCTGAGAAAGGCGCCAGATTCTTCATCACAAAAGCGAAGATCTCATTTGGATCTTTCATTTGATTGGTCTGCCACAACCGATTGGACCTTGTCGAAACAGTAAAAGCATTTTTCATAAAACAACCCCTAACCCAAGCTCAAAAAAATTCCACAAAAAGGCGCCCGCTCGCGGCCTGGCACCTTTTACGGGGTTAACCACTCGATTTGTGGGTCTCGTTTGAACCAGGTTTTTTGTTTTTTTGCGAGCTGCAGAGTGCGCAGGCAGATTTCGTCGTAAAGCCATTGCCGAGATTTATTTTCTTTTAAGAATTGTACGGTTTCCTTATAACCCACACTTCGTAACGGAGCCCAGGTTTCGAGGCCTTTTTTCATGAGAGCTTCGACCTCTTCGATAAGTCCGTGCTCCAGCATTTTTTTTGTTCTGGCTTGAATTCTCGGCTCGAGCTGCTCGCGCGTTAGATGAATTCCGATTTTTTTCAATGGATAGGGAAAAGGTTTTGCTTGTTCGGCAAATTCTTTCTGAATTTGCGTAAGGGTTTTCTTTTCGCATCGAATTAGCTCAAGGGCTCTTCCAATTCGGTAAGCGTCTTGCTCAGAAATTTTTGCCGTAGCTTCGGGATCCAAACCTTTAAGCTCTCTATAACCAGCCTCAAGTCCTTCCGGTGTCGAAAGCCAGTTTTCAATTTCTTCTTTAAGCTCGGGCGGCGTTTGCGAAACAGAAAAAAGACCTTTTTCGATGGCCTGAAAATAAAAACCTGTACCACCCACCACGTAGACGGTGTTTGCCCTTACCTTTTCAAATTTTTCGATCTCTTCAAAAAACTTTCGGTGGTATTGACCAACAGTAAGTTCTTCAGGCGGATTCACAAATCCGTAAAGAGAATGCGGAACTCTTTTAAATTCTTCTGCTGAGGGCTTAGCAGAACCAATACTAACTTCTGAATAACACTGAACGCTGTCACAATTGAGGATGACGCCACCATCTTTTTCCGCTCTCTCGAGAGCGAGTTGTGACTTGCCTGTTCCTGTGGCTCCGACAACAAAAACAAAATTCATTAGACGATTCGACCAAAATCTTTTTCAAGACGATAAAATGGGTATTCAACAGAAACAGGTCTGCCGTGAGGGCAGAAACACGAAAGCGGAAACTGATCCATTGCTTTAAGCAACTCTTGCATTTCTTCTTTCGAAAGCGCCTGCCCGGCTCTTACCACCGAGTGACAAGCGAGAGTCGCACAAACATCGCCAATTGCTTTTTCCATCGAAAAAGAATCACCGTGATCGATCAATTTCTGCGAGAGTTTTTCAATTTCTGAAGCTATGACCGATTCTTTTAGCAGCTGTGGAGCTGCTTTGATTCCGATTGTCGATGGTCCCATTTGCTCGATAAAAACTCCAATTTTTTCAAGATCCGGCGCCTTCTTAACCAACGCTTCTACTTTTTCTTCGGACAAATCCATGTTCAGCGGAAATAAGAAATCCTGAATTTCAATTTTTCCACCGCTCCATGCCGCCATCAACTTTTCGTAAACGACTCGTTCATGAGCTGCGTGCTGATCAACAAAAACTAAAGATTCTTCTGACTGAGCTAAAATATAAGTCAAATGAGCCTGTCCCAAAACTTGCAGTCGCGACCATCTTCCACTCTCGACACTCGAAGTAAATTCACCAGGTCCCCGTGGAGACTCCTGAGTTGGGCTTATTGCGATCGAGCTCAAATCTCTTTCGCCGGCTTCGGCCAATTGCTGAAGAGAGGGAAACTCAAAAGACTTTGTTTGGTATTTAACTTCATTAAATCCCGGCGCGCGAAATCGCAAATTTTCTTGCGGCTTTTCAACATAAGAAGAAGGGCTTGATTCAGCTCGCGCCATCACGGGAACCTTCTCCATCGGATTCGACTTTGCAATTCCCTGCATCCACGGAGCTTTTTCCAAAGAGTCCCGAATACTCGCTTGAACTGCGCGGAAGGCAAGACTTGGATCTACGAACTTCACCTGAGATTTAGTGGGACTGATATTTACGTCGATTTCTGAAGGATCTGTATCAACCCAGATCACGGCAATCGGGAATTCTCCGTGCATCAAAACACTTCGGTAAGCTTCCATGACCGCTGCCTGTAAAGACCGATCTTGAATCCATCTATTCTGCGCAAAGATCCAAATATTTCGAGACGATTTTGCAGTCGTATTTGGATCCGAGAAAACGGCGTGCGCCCTTACAACTCCCCGCTCTGCCCTTCCTTCATAAAGTTTTGGAACTTCTAAAATCGTCTGAGCTCGCTCAATTCGATTTTTTGCCTTTGGCCACATCAGCTGAACTTTTCCACCCACACGCACTGTAAAACGAACATCATAGTGAGCCAGCGCCATCGCCTTTAAAACATTTTTTATCGCAGAGACTTCCGAAGATTCCGATTTTAAAAACTTAAGGCGAGCCGGTACATTTCCAAAAAGCTCTTCAATTACAACCGTTGTTCCTGGCGACGAACCTTGCTCATCAACAGCAGATTTTTTACCAAACTCAGAAATAATTCGCGAACCCACGGACTCTTTTTTTGTTCTTGAAATCAACGTCAGCTTAGAAACGGCAGAAATACTCGCAAGGGCCTCACCACGAAATCCAAAAGTTCCAAGTTTCCAAAGATCACCGGTTTCCTGAATTTTACTTGTCGCAAACCTCTCAAGTGCTAGCCCGAGTT
>JBFWYS010000125.1:0-9029 GCA_050186175.1 Pseudobdellovibrionaceae bacterium | reverse complement strand
CTGGCGGTGCGGGTGTACGGGCCCAAGCATCAGATTGGAACGGATTAGTCGATGATTTTTATTTTGTGGAAAGCGAAAAAATTCTTCATGTTTGTAATGCGCCTTCGCCGGCAGCAACTAGTTCCTTAGGAATTGCTGAAGAAGTTGTTAAGCGATTTGCCAGTCGCACTAACAATATTCAGTTCGACCCAGAGAAGACGATTTGATAAGTGTGCCACAAAATTAATTGCTAGCCAGCTTTTCCAAACACAAACTCTCAAACCTCTGAACAGTCGAGTCATTCACAATTTGCTCAAGGGCATATTTTCGTAAAGTCTCCGGCTCATAGTTTTGAAGCAGAGCCCGCCGAATCTTTTCTGCAACATCTTGAGGATTTGTAGGATCGAAGAAAAATCCATGCTCAGGTTCAGAGAACATCTCGGGAATCCCACCAACTTTACTAGCCACAATCGGTCGGCCGCTGAGGAGTCCTTCGACGATGACATTGGGAAGATTTCCGATGTAAGAGCAGACCGCAACAACATTACTTGCCCCGTAAGCCCAGCGAATTTTTTCTGGTGTGTTTGCGTAATAAATAGGTAAGACAAAATCCGGTAACGTTGCTTTGTAGGCCTCAGTGGCTCGGCCCACGGGTAGGATTTTGAGTTTGGGATTATTCAAGATCTGAACGGCTTCCACGAGAGTTTTAAAATTTTTCAGATCATTCTGAACTCGATCCGAAACAAATAAAATAACAATATCAGAAGGGTCAATTTCGAGAACCCCTTTTACAGAGGCTCGTTCTTCCTTGATTTTTTGGCGTGCCTCCGCAGGATTCATAATGATGAAGTTATCCGATGGAAATATATTCGGAAGAACATGAACCGGAAATTTGTCGCCAAATGTTTCCTTGAGGCCGTTCGCAAGCCACTGCGAAGGACAAATAAAAGTAATATTCGCATTCGAGTTTTTAAATTTATTTAGGCTCTCAGGTTTCAATTGTCCAGGAAAACGATACTCCCAAGTGGTCTTTTCCTGACCCTCTCTATTGGTGTATTGATTGTGGTATTGCTTAAACGCATATTGGTCGTGGAGGGTCCAAATAATGGGAGTCTCTCCAGCAAGTTCAATGATGTCTTCGTGGTCAAAAAGAGCGGAAACATTATGAAGATTGATCAAGTCCGGCTTCTCTGCTGTCAAGATTCTGCGTATTTCTCGTCTTTCAATTTTTCTGAAAAACCATTCCAAGGCCCTAAAGATAATTTTTTTAAGAAGGCTTTTTTTTGAATAGCTCTGATAAAGCTTGTAACGTTCAGGTCCGAGCCCGATTTGTCGGTCAAAGAAGGGAAAGTTTTCGCCCTCCTTTGCGCCAAAACTCCACAGATAAAGAATGATTTGCCCGCGTTTAGCTAAAGCATGTGCCAATCGAAAGGCAGCATTTGAAGCTCCGTTGCCATAAAGAACTTCTGAAAAGATCGTAATCTTAAGTGGACGCTGTTTATGCATTAGAAGAGCGAGTTGTAATCGATACGATCGAAAACATCCAGTTCTCCCCCAGGGGTTGCATTCCAGATTTTTCGACCGGCGCACTCATAAACCAATCTAGACATCTGATAATTCATGCGAACGCGATGGAGTTGTGGATCATGCCATTTTTTTCCTTTGCCAAAATACTCCGGATGAAAATGGTTGGGATCGTCTTCGTTTGACAAAATATCATTTCCAGTCACGGTTGCCGAAGGTGGAACGTTATAAGAAAAATCCATTCCAATAAGATAAATTTGAGTAAAGCCCATGTAATAGGCAAGTTGCAGATTAATCATGGTCACAGATTGGCCACAGTAAATTCGCTCCGCACAATCCGTAGAAAAACGGGGAATTCCATAATTAGGCGAGCGTTTATTGTAAAAACCCAGGTTCATGCGAAAGAGCGAGGTTTGGCTCCGGTCCGAAATTAGATGTTTGTAATGTGTCGGAAAAAACCTATGAATCTTGGCGCGATAATTATTAATACGCTCGATATTGTCGTTTATGACATGAGAGTCTTCGACAACATAGAAAGAGGGAACAAACCCTGTTGAATCGGTCGCATAAAAAATGCCGTTTACGCCAAAAGTAAACTCATTGTCTAATTTACGAAGGTCGAGTTTGTTCAGAGACGGGCCATTGCCAATAATAAAAGCCCGTTGGCCTGCGTAACGATCTTTAAAGCTTCTGATTTTTCCTTTATCGGGTGTCCTTCTCGAGGGCTCCTCAACCCAGTAGTACCAAGGTGGCTGGTCGTATAAGACACTGCCATATTGCAGTCCTTGTTCATAGACTCGCATGGCAAAACGACGCGGCACCATTCTAACGCCATCTTTAAAAAGATCCCTGGACACTTTAATCAAAAAATTGGACTGAGCTGTCATTACAATGACCTCTATCAATTCGTGGTGAGCGAAGCAAGGTTGCCGGCCTGCCGCGAAGCAAAATTGGTGATGAAAAGTTGATTCATATGTCAAATTATCTTAGTTTTCTCCAGTGAATTTAACCCTAATTTCCGTCGAAAAATTGCCAGGAGTTCCGCGTTTAAAGCTCGGCGAAAGCCCTCTTTGGGACAAGAGGACAGAGCGTTTGTATTTTGTTGATATCGAACAAAACCAATTATGGATTTATCATTGGTCAAAACAACAAGCCGAAGTTGTTCAGGCACCCGGTCGATGTTCCTATGTGGGGCTGACTCAGAATCCAGGAGTTTTGGCGATCGCAGTAGAAGATACAGTTTATCAGTTTGATCTTACCGCTCGCTCTTGGAAGAAGTCTCTCTCCGTCAATCAATCTTCGGAGCGTTGGCGTTTAAATGAGGGCTTTGCTTCCCAAGATGGAACTCTGTGGATCGGGTCTATTGACCTCGAAAATGGCTTTAATGGATGTTTATGGAATCTTGACCTTGAGAGGCGAGAAATAAAGCGAACTTTAAATGGTGTCGGAATTGGAAACGGTCTCGTCGAGATTGATCAAAAAATATTTTTTACGGACAGCCGACGTCAGGGTATTTTTGAAGTGCCTTCGGAGGCCTCAGATCTTTTAAATAGTCAGCCGATTTTTTCTTTCACCTCTGGAGAGCCAGATGGTTGTTTACTAAGTGAGGCCGGGGAAGTGTGGAGTGCCATTTGGGGAGGGGCTTGTTTAGAAATTCGAAATTTTCAAAATCCTTCTGTAAAAACCATCTCAGTTCCATTTAAGCAACCGACTTCTCTTGAGCAGATTTCTCCCAATACTTTAATTATAACTTCCGCATCGGTAGGTCTTGCAGATTGTGGTCATTTGGATGGCCATGTTGTGCGTGCTCAAGTAGAGGACGCCGTCCTTTTTAGAGCCAAGAATTATTTGAGGGTTTCTTAATGTATTATCGTCCAGCGCATTTTCGACAACTTCTATCGCATATAAATTTGTATTTTAAAGACTCTTCAAAATACCCGTTAGTCTCAATTGTCATTCCACTTTATAACGAAGAGAAATTTTTCGCTGCCTGTTTAGATAGCCTTCTCAGGCAGTCTTACAAAAACTGGGAGTGTGTAATCGTTAATGATTGTTCAACGGACTCTTCACGTTCGATCGCGGAGCAATATCAGGCGCGCGATCCTCGTTTTAAAATTGTCGATCATGAAGTAAACAAAGGATTGCCGGCCTCTCGCAATACGGGGCTTAAGAATGTCCAGGGTGAGTATGTTACCTTTTTGGATTCGGATGATTTTTTATTGCAGCATTCTTTATGGCGCAGAGTTTTAACACTTCATGGAACTCAGGAACGAGTTGCAGGTTCTTTTTGTGGAATGGTTCATGTGCAAGAGAGCGGTGTTATCGCAAAGGAGCACCGCCTCTATTTGAATAAGTCCAGACAAGCGCCGGTTAGTTTTCTGACTGCCAAAGGAGAATGCCCGTTTAATGTGCATGCAGTTCTGTTAAAGACGGCGGCCGTAAAGCAGGCGGGTGGTTTTAGGGAAGAGCTGCGCTGGGGAGCAGAGGACTGGGATCTTTGGCAGAGAATGCTGAGAAACGGTTACGTTTTTCTTCCTTCTGGTTTTATGGGTGCGGCCTATCGGCAGAAGAGAGGCAGCATGGTGCGCTCTCTTGTCCATCAACACTGTGAGCAAGGCCTTCGTTTGATCGAAGAAGTGACAAAACCAATGGAGATGCGAGATTTTATACAGGGTGCACCTCTACAGTACGTTGAGCCTCATTGTACCTACATCACAGAACTGTCGCGAACGAAGCGTCTAGTGATGTATTATGCTTCGGCGTATATAAATAAAGACGAAGAGTCGATGCGCCTGATTTCGGCTCAATTTAAAAAAGGATTTTTGCCTTATCTAAAGGCGAATATGAATTTTTATGACTTGGTAGACATGGCCGTCGCACGTCACCTCTGTCTCTCAATTCCCGCCTTAAAACATAGAAAAAAGATCTATAGAGGGGTTCGAACCCACTTTTTAAGAGAAGTTGAATCGCAGTTGAAATGAGGAAACTTATGAGTTTAGTTCAATTTTTGGAACGCCAAAGAAAAAAAGGTCTATTGGGTGTTGTTAAATCTGTTCGTCATCGAAGTGCAGATCTTATTCGCGGCGAACCGATCCCAAAAACTGTGAGCAAACCGGTTGCTAAAACTCAAGTCGGCTCTGCCAAAGCATCACCTCCTGTCGATTCTCTCCCAGAATATTTGGCTCTCGAAGAGCGTTCTAAAATAATTCCGGATAAATCGAGCATCACTCAATTCAAAAATCGCCATAAGGGCGAACGTTGTTTTATTATTGGAAACGGTCCTTCTCTTAACAAAATGGATCTGAGTCTTCTAGAGAATGAGTTCACATTTGCAGTTAACGGATTTTTTTATAAGTCCGATGAAATTGGCTTAGTGCCGAGCTATTACGTTGTCGAAGACAGTCACGTCATGAAAGACAACGCCGAGCGAATTAATAACTACCGCCCTAAGATTCACAGATTTTTTCCGACAGAGTACAAAGACCTTGTAAAAGATAATAAGGACACCTCCTTTTTTAGAATGAATCGCGGATTTTACGAAGGTCGCAGCCCCAATTACGGAATTCCAAGATTTTCTACTGATTGCGCCGAGAGAATTTATTGTGGCCAGTCGGTGACAATTATTAATTTGCAGATCGCGCACTACATGGGTTTCTCCGAGGTTTATTTGATCGGAATGGATTTCTCTTACACGATTCCTGACTCTGCGAAAGTAACAGGCCTCAGTATTGAATCAACTGAAGACGATCCGAACCATTTCCACAAAGATTATTTCGGAAAAGGTAAAAAGTGGCATGATCCTCAACTAGATCGCGTTCTTTTAAACTACCGAATGTGCGATTTCGCCTATGAGTGTTCAGGCCGCAAAATCTACAATGCGAGCGTCGGCGGAAAGCTAGAAGTTTTTGACAGAAAAGACTTCAATTCACTTTTCCCAAAAAAATAGCCTAATTACAGATAAGGCTGAAGATAGGTTGCATGCCTCGCCAATAACCAAGTCGGTCATTACATCCTAGTGGTTTTTGCGAGAATGTTAACGCTAAATCCAGGCTTTTTAAGCCAAGACATGAGGTCTCCAGTGGAGAGTGATTTTCCATCGAGGCCATAAAATTCATATCCGTACTTAGTCAAAATATGAACGGCTTCGGCGGCATCGTAACCCTTTTCTTCCATCGTGTAGGGTGCGAGCTCCATTAAAATTGGAGGCGCCATTTTGTCTAGAGTATTGGTTGCACCTCGAAGGACTTCAAGCTCGAAGCCATCGACATCTAGTTTGATAAGGTCGATTTGTTGAATCGAAAACTTCTGAACGATTTGATCAAGAGTTAAAGAAACGGCGCCAGTCGTTGTGCAGGCAACACCTAAATGGAGTTTGTGAGCTTGATCGTTGTGGTGAAGAGGCCAGCTTGCATAAATAGAGTCGGGGAGTTCGAAGGATGGAGAGGATACGACCATCCCTTGTACAAGACTCACTCTTTTTACAAGTTCAGGATTTAAGCTCAAATTCTTTTGAAGTTTGTTGAATGCCGTTTGCGTGGGTTCAAAGGCGTAAACGTGTCCGCTGTCACCGACTAAGGTTGCTAGCGGAAGAGTGTGCGCCCCGATGTTGGCGCCAATATCAATAACTTTAGCGCCAGGCTTTACTGTTTTTGCATAAGCCTCGTACGTGGAATTCTCAAAGCGTCCGAGAAGGTAGATTGCGAAATCAATGCCTTCATCAAGATCTAGATACCAATTGATACCATGCCGCTTGGTAACAAAAACGGTTCCATTGTTAAACAACCGCTTAACCCCTTTTACGACGGAAGCTCCCATCGAGGCAGCGCGAATTTTCATTTTGGTGGAGACATGTTCTAACATAAGTCGTGAAAGTAAGTTTCTAAGTCAAAGATGTCAATTTGAGATCTAATCAAACCCTTGTCTTTCGTATAAAAAAAGATAAAAGATCACGTTCTCTTCGGCTGTTTGAAATGAGGCTCTATGTTTAAGAAGTTTAAGGTGTTCGAAAGAGTGAATAAGAAATGGGGACTTTGGGCTGCGATCGGAGTTTTTTTCGGAATTCGTATGTTCTGGATCGACACAGTGCCCATACTGACGAATGACTCAGTGTCATATCTCCATATGGCTAAAAATGATGAGCTTTTTTCGAGTCTCCGCACTCTCCTCGAAATTAGGACTCTTAAAACAGTTGGATATGGTTTGTTCCTAAAACTTATCGATAGCCTCGGCTTTCTTCTTCCCTATGATTTCTTGGGTAATGTCGTATTGGTCCAACACCTTATTTGGTTGGCTATTATCCTATGGGCCATTGCGCTGATTGGTTTTTGGGTGATCCCTGTGATGATGGTGATGTCAGCGCCTTTCTTTGTTTGGTCAACGAATACAATTCTTACTGAACCGTTAACGGTCGCATTAGTTTGCATTCTTTTTCTGTCTAGCGTTCAATTCTCAAACCTTCTCACCGCTAAGAAGTTGCCAAAATATAATTTCCAATGGTTTTTTCTCGTATTTTTAATCGGCCTTAGCTTTGTCTGGCTGATTCTGGTGAAATTCTTTTATTTGGCGACAGGGCTCATTGTTTTAGCTCCTGCCGTCACGGTTTTCCTAAGCAAAACCAGAAGTCGTGAACGTATCAAAATGTCTTTGGTCGGGGCCTCGATCGCTCTTGTTCTTGGCGCTACGGTCGTTGGGTTGCAGTCCTATTATAATTACGATCGGTATGGAAAGTTTACTCCGGTAAGTGCTCAAGGACGGGTTCTTTTTTGGGGGATTTGGACGTCTGTCTTTAACCTTCGGACCCATGCTTTCAAGAATCCAAAGATTATTGAGAACTACACTGGCAAAAATCTTTATGATTACATTACGAATGCCAACTTAGAATGCCGTAAAAATTTTGACTGTGAAAATAAAATTCTCGATCTCGAGTCACAAAAGCTTGTTGAGGTGTCAGGCTTAAAGTTGGACGAAGCAAGAATTCGGTCGTTCCTTATGGCGCTCATCGGTGGAGAAAAAAATGAGCTTCATGCCATGAGACAAAGTTTTCTGACTCAAGATCGAGCACGAAAAAATCAGGGCGACTATTGGCTTGTTGACGCTAGCACTGTAAAAACGGGAACTGCTGCCACTCTCGAAAAGTTCAATGAGAGTCAGATGCCAAATGTTATCTACGGCTTTTCTCAATGGCCTGTATTTGATGGATTTGTAACGGCCGCTCAGGGATTGATCAGTTTTTGTTATTTTTTTGGATGTCTGTGGTTACTTGGGAAGAGAAAGTTTAATGGATGGTTTTTTGCCCTATCAGGACTTGTTGCTCAAGTTGTTGTGTGTTTTGCGTTTGCTTGGTTTTTGACGGATATTTGGCGTTACCTGCAGACCTGGTGGATTCTCGCCTGTCTTTCGATGGCGTACTTTATTTCTGCTAACCTAAAGCTAGAATTTAAGGAGTAGTTTTTTTCGCAGCTTGTTTTTTTCTGTCGATGGCTAGTTTAAAATCGTAAACTAACAATAACATGCAGACGGTCCAGCCTGTCTGCAAGAATCTCCAGATATCCATAAGGTAAATGGATACGGAGAGAGCGACAAACGTGAAGCCAATAAGACCCAAAACTCCAATGTCATAGATGCGCACTCGTCTCGTCAGCAAAAGAATTAGTAAAATTAAATAAGTTAGCTTTGAGTAGTTTCTTTGATCCTTATCAGTGGCGCGGGCTGGTATAGCGGAGGGGTAAAGGCCCCGAATATACAGAGGCTCTTTCGCATGATTTAAAACGTGAAGAGCAGACTCCATGCCTACAGCCTTGGTGTAACTATTGCTAAACCAAGTCAAAGGTCCACTCTCAGGCTTTCCGTTCATTTGTAAAAATCTTTTTCGAGTTGCATGAAGCTCATTTTTCTCGCCCGACAACAAGCCTTTTTTGAAACTTCTAAATCTCTCTTGCCAGATGTCGATTCCAGCCTGAGTTAGAAGACCCATCGACTTGTCCATTAAGATTGGAGTTTCACACTGAAAATCCATTTTACATTCGTCCTGAGCCTGATTAATAACATTATACAAAGACCCTGACTTATAAATTTCCTTGAGTCCGGGTTTGTTTCTGTTTTCGCGACGAATCTCAAAAACAGCATGCCAAGCGCCCCAATAAAACACGCGCCCGACAGCAGACGTTGGAGCGAGAGAGCCGGTCTTTACATAATTGTAATGACTGAGAGCCGCAATGTAAGATGTGCCGATCAAGAGAATTCCAATTAAACTCACTGAAACAAAATTCCAATTCCATTTTCGAATTGAAATAAAGAGCCCATTTTTTAAAAGTGGGTAAAGGAAAAGCAGTGAAAATGCGGCCAGATTAAATTTACATAAAATCATGACCGAATAAGCAGTGAGCGCAAGGCACCACAAGAAGGCCCATTTTATAAAAAATTTAGGAGTTTTTTCGTACTTCGCATTTGAAAGTTCAATGATCGAGCAGATGAGCAATATTCCAAACGGGACTGTTACGGCCTCAGTCAGGAGCATATTTGTAGTC
>JBFWYS010000124.1:0-9051 GCA_050186175.1 Pseudobdellovibrionaceae bacterium | reverse complement strand
GCAATTTTTATTTCTGCATGCATGATGCTTCCATCAGGGTTCGTATGTTTTTCTAGAATCTCAAAACCAAATGCGCGTGCCAACCAATCCAAGGTTGCTACTTTCTCGTAGTAAAGGATTGGAGTAATAACCGGTATGTGAGAGGCGCTGACCGCAACTTCTGTTATCGTCTTAACCTCAACGTCCAAGGCGCCTGCAATTGCGGTTAAAGTCTCAGCCGAAAGTGTACCTTCTTCAGCTCGTTGAACTGTCCGCACTGAAACACTTGCTGCACCCGCAAGATGCTCTTGAGTCCATGCTTTTTTTTCTCGCAAACGTCTGATTCGGTTTCCCATCGATTTCTCATTCATATTGATTTCCATTTTTCTGTTCTTCATGTCGGCAATGTACCTAAAGAGCCTTATACTTGACCACGCCATTGACACGACAGTTTCCCGCCATAACTACATGGTTTGTATACGGATAGCAATCTAGTTAAGGACTTTCATTTTTCGAGGTATAGAAATGGCCAGCCAAGGGTACTCCGGAATCGACTTCCTGAAACGAAATCGGAACTGAGGCCGTCTGATCAGAATTAAATACTAAGAAATGTAAATGAGGCAATGTTGTCTGTCCCGTCATGCCGCTTAAAGCAATAGGCTGCCCCCGTTTTACCTTTTCTCCAACTTTAACTAACGCCCCATTATGTTGAATATGAAAATAGCCAGAAATTTGACCGTCAACATGACCTACAAGAACATAATTGCCTTGCAAGCCAATTGTCGAAAAGCTTTGTTCGACTTCAACAATAACCCCGTCACGAGCGGCCAATACTTCGGTTCCGATGGACATGACAAAATCCCACGCATAAAAATGTAAACCTCGATGACTTGTAAAACTGCGGTTCCCCTGCGAAAGAATGCGAGTGACTCCCACACGCCAAGGAAGTTTATAAGGCGATAGTTCATGGGGAGGATACTGGTTTAAATCCTCTGGTCCCGTAAAAAATAAAATAAAGGCGAAATAAGGAACAAACCAAAAAAGGCAAAAAATTTTAATTCTGCGTAGATTTTTGTGCCAGACGTGGGGCTTCAAAATGAAACCTAGTACTAACAAAAGGCCAATAACAATTGATAAAGCAAATATAGCGGCGAGCAAAGCATACATTTCTCGGTCCTAAGCTAAAGAATGGAATTGATCATATCAACTAATATCCAAAGTGCTCTAGTGTGCTTTTGATAACAGCACGAGCGGTGCGAAATGATTTTTGATAGTCTTCTTTTCGCTCTAAAAATCCACACATGTTCCCTAGGTCAATTAATCGAGAAGCATTTTCCCAGTCGGGATGCAAGTTACTGTTAGTGGTTTTATAACCTTTAATAAACTTTTTTCGAGCTTCTTCAGGATAGTCATAGGAAAAACGAAAGAAATTTCCAATATCAATAAGGCCATTTCCAGAGTCAGCAAATTCCCAATCAATAATACCGATAAGCTTTGCATCCCTTTCGTTTGAAACAAGAATGTTTTTGGGGTTGAAATCACAATGCACTAGCTGAGATGTAGTTTCAGTCTGTACCACGGAATCCCACTTATCCCGGATGAGCCCGCAAAACCTCGCGTTCATTTCAATATCAAGTTTATCTGGTCGGGCTTCCAGTTCTTTGAGCGTTTTTTTCATAAAATCGCCAATGAATCGAGAAAAATTATCAAACTCAATATTCATTTTCATTTGAGGACCAATGAAGCCCGCCTTTGCAAAATGAATGGAATGGATCTTTCCAAGCTGTTGTCCGATTTCTTCGTAAACGCTTAGATTTAGGGGAATCCCCTCAAGAATTCGGTCTTCCAGGGTCATTCCATTTAAATATTCCATAATAACAACTGGACGCCCATGCACCTCAAAATTGCCGAAAACTTTTGGTGTTAATATGCTTTTCGATTGCAAAAATTGAAGGAGATCAAATTCTTTTTGTGCAACTTGCGCATCAGATGCGTATACGCGAAGAACGAAATTTTGCCCTTCGCCCGAGGCAAGAAAATTTGCGTTCATGAATCCGCCAGATAACTGCTTCAACTCAAAACTTGTTGGCGTTTTTCTAAATTGGGTGAGGGCCTTTTGCAGAAGTTCGACCGGAGTCGAAATACTCCGAACGTTTTGACTAAATCTTTCTTTTGGTGGAATTTTTTCCATAACGTTAATTTCTATGGAATTTGATGCGACCTAATACCTCGTCGCAGATCTGTTCCGGTGATTTATCTTTCACATAAATTACGTGATTTGCTAACTCATCATGGGCATGATGATAAATAAAATGTTCAAGAAGTGTCCATCCAGATGGAGTTATACCAAGTCGATTATATAAATACTGAAGTGATTCTTTTTTGTCTGGGGTAGGAATTAAAAAAACTACATTTTTAAAGTTTCCCAAGAGCGATTTCATTGCTGCAAATTCATCAGGAAACTCACCAGTAACTCCGCCTCCACCAAAATCAAACACGCAATTTTTATGACTTTCGAGGATACGTCGAACACCATATGAGCCAAAGACTTTTAAATAGCGGTAAGCAGCAGGACGTCCTAATTTTTCTGCAATGAGCTTCCAGTGATCTTCGTCAAATCCGACCTCTTTGAAATATGAAAATAGAATGTCATCCATCGAAACACACGGAAGTCCCATCTTTTCAGCCAGCAACTTGCTTACAGTAGTTTTGCCAACTGTCGGAGGACCAATGATAACGGGTTCCATGCGTTCAACTAAATTTCTTTCAGCTTGTATTTCCATCGAGTAAACCTACTCCTTCTTTCTAGAAGGAGCAAGCCCCTCACAGAACCCGCCGTGCCCTATTAAGGCAACAGGCTCTTCAAAATTTGATTTTGGGTCAATAGACATTAAACTTCCGATCAGTGAGATACTTTAATTTTCGAATATCTGGTGAGAACGGCAATGGATTTTGCAAAAGCATTCTTTTGTATTGCACCGTTAATACTTTTACGCTGACTTCTTCGGTTTAACCATTTGAAGAGCAAACGATTAATTTCGTAGTAGAAGTGAACTAATTTTGATCTATTGGTGCCGATTCCAAAATAGTTGAGTGGCCTCGGAGAATACTTTTTATGTGATTCCAGATTTTATCCCTATAGCCCGGCCCGAATGATGTTCGCTGAACCCAGGAATCGCAATATGAGTCAGGATGTGCTCGATTTTGCGTCCGTTTTTTAAATGTCGTTCGATCAGGCTTTTTTGATGAAGATAAGATCGAAAGCCCGAGAATGGCATGAGGATAATTTTGTCCGCTTGAGCCGCTTGCTTCATCTTGCTCCATGATCGAGCCGCTGAGGAAATTAAAATAAAGGGTTTCCCCTCAAAGTCGATGTCAACAACTTGGAGATCATCCAGTTGAGGCTGCTGGTGAAGTGCAAGTCGATTTGTGCTGATATGTTGTTGATTTATCCCAAGAGCATCGTGAATTTCACTTAAAAATTTATCCATATCGGTGCCCTTTAGTGTTCTATTTTTGCACAGGTAGGTTTAAGGAGGGTTGTGGGTTGAGTTGGCTTTTGCAGTTGTAACTGCCAGTGTCCCACGTCCTGTTCAATTCGTTGTTTCATTTCATCAGAGGTGGGTGCATCAGTTTCAAATGAAATTGCGGTATCAAGGACGTATGGACGATAGATTTCAGCAATGGCCGTAGCGTCACTTGCTGTTACACTTCTAATGTTCTCTTTCATATCGCTAAATTATTCCTTTCTAGGACATCTTTTTTAATGGCAGATTTCACGGCCCTCGATAACTTAAAAAACGCCGCGTAATAAAGGTCAATATATTAGTTAACACTATAGCAACTATCGATCGATATCTTTATACGGCTCGATATTTCGGCTTGAAAACTTCTTCTTGTGCTTGCAGGATCAGCTCAAAGTTCCCGGTGCAGATACTGGGACTGCTCTTTTTACTCCTGATGGCCATGAGAGCCGGGTTGGTACTTTTATCAATACGGCTTTTGAGGTCGATAATATCGCGCGAACCTACAAAGAGCTTTCGGAGAAAGGCGTGGAATTTCTCGGTCCGATTCAAAAAGAAGATTGGGGTTCATTTGCCATTATGAAAGATTCTGAAGGTAACACTATTTGTATTTCTCAGTCGTGAGGCGAAAATGAAATCAGCTGCATCTAAAAGTCTTGTTGCAAAAAAATTAGGAATCAAGCCGGGGAATCGAATCGCGGTTCTCCATTCACCCAAGGGTTACACTTCTATTTTGGCTAAACTCCCAGCTGAAGTGAGCATGACCACAAGGCTTGCCGGAGAACATTTCGACATCGTTCAAGGATTCTATGAGGATCAAAAATCTTTAAAAGCAGATCTTCGCAAGATAAAAAAATCTATCCTGCCGTCGGGCAAAGTGTGGATTTGTTGGCGCAAAGGAAATGTCACTGATTTGAGTCGCGATGCCATCTGGGAAATGGGAAACGAGATCGGACTTGATGCGATTGCATCCTGTGCGATCGACGACAATTGGTCTGCGATGAAATTGATGCTTCCAAAAAAACAGCGTGCCCTCATCAAAGAGCTCCAAGAAATAAAAAAATGGCCCGACAGTTTGTCGAGCCATGAATTCAATCTCAATTCTAAACTCTCAGGTTAAGGACATGTGGCAGATTGAGCGGCATTAGGCGCATCAAATGCAGGCGCCGTACCTGGTGGCGGAGTTAACTGCGCACATGCAGGAGCTGACTTCGGATACGCGCCCCACTTTACGCGATAGTTTTCACAATCATTCGCCTGCGTGCCTGATAAAATATTACGTGGCCAACAAGCTTTTGGCAGGCCTCCGTTGGTAAATTGAGTCGACCAGTATTGTGCACCCGCAAGATCTGGCCAGCGACCGTACAAGTATTGATAAACATCACACATGTCTTTGTATGTGACATCACAGTAGGCAGGCTTATTCGATTCCACACAAGAAGAGTCATTATAACTGCCACCTAAGAATCCATTACTGCAATAACGTTGTTGGCTATAACAACGCACTCCTGTATCCGTTGAAACTTTATAGAACGCATCGACGGATTTTCCATGATCTACAGACTGACCGTTGAAACTACAAGACTTCGGTAGATCAGATACGCGCGAGGCATAAGTATTTGATCCAGACAAGACTCCGTTGTCGCACGTACGAGCTTCAAGGATGGAGCCACATCCTGACCCATAAGGCGCAGTCGGAGCTTTGTAAGCGTGGATTGCATGTCCGTGAGGAACAGTTTTGCCATCAAACGTACAAGAAGCTCCATTCTCAACGAAACAGTACCCATTTATGTATTTGCCCGGCGACAAAACTCCATTGTAGCAACTTCGCTGTTCAGAGACACATGATTGTCCGAAAGGGACCGTCTTATTTTCATAAACTTTTTGGGTTGTTCCATGCATAATCAACGTACCATTCAATCCGGTCTCGCTCCCGCAATGACTTGCGGACCGGACATAACAACGATCCAAAAATGCACTCACACCTGAACTACCTACATTCATAGTTCCATCATTGCACATAATAGTTTGACCCTGTGATTCACAAGTCGAGCCAAAAGGGACCGATATTTCCTTGTAAAGAACTGCAGTCTCGCCATGAGCAACCGTACGACCGCTAAACAAACTGCAAGATCTAGGACTGTTATTCGTGCAAGATGGATATTTGAAAGACGTAGAGCCTGGCAAGCTTCCGTTGTTGCAAGTTAGTTTCCGGAGTTGTGCATTACAAGACTCACTGTAAGCAACTGAAGATTTATAGTAAGCCGAAACAGATTCTCCATGAGCCAGGGTTTGGCCGTTAAACAAACATGAAGCAGGTGCCGTATTAGAACAGCTCCCATACTGATAAGAGCCACCTAAGGATCCGTTGTTACAAGTACGCAACTCCGACACCCCAATACAAGACAGTCCATGGGCAAGCGTCGATTCTTTGTAGGCCCTAACAGTTTGCAAGTGACCAATAGTTTGGCCATTGAATATACAAGAAGCCGGAGTTGTGGCCGTGCATGAAGAAAAATTATAGGTGCCAGAAAGTGCACCGTTGTTACATGTTCGCACTTGAGACTCACATGCCTCACCTAAGTTCACTGTGGAATTCAAAAATGCAACCACATTTTGCCCATGTGCAACAGTCTGTCCACTAAACAAACAAGATGATGGTGATTGAGCTGCGCACGAAGAATAATTAAAAGTTCCCGAAAGCGATCCATTGTTACATACACGCACCTCTTTTGATCCGGCCATGTCACAAGATAAACCCACACCAACCGTAGAGTTCAAATAAGCGCTCACGCTCTGGCCGTGAGCAATTGTTTGTCCATTGAAAAGGCAAGAGGCCGGCGCTTGGTTTTGAGCCGAACAAGATGAGTAGGCAGCGGAACCAGAAAGAACACCATTCAAACAGAAGCGAGCTTCGGACTGACACTGAGCGAAGGTTCCGGTAGAGTTTACGTAGGCTAAAATCCACTGTCCGTTTGCAACCGTACTTCCATTGAACATGCAAGATGCTGGTGCATCTACTGAACAAGATCCAAAAGTATAGGAGCCTGACAAACTTCCGTTCATACAAGTTCGTGTCTGTAAATTACAACTTTTACCAAAAGGCTCTGTCGAATTTAGGTAGGCTGAAACTTGTTGCCCATGAGCCACTGTTTGGCCATTGAACGTACAAGAGGCAGGGGCCTCTGCTTGGCAAGAAGAATAAATATAAGATCCCGAGAGTATGCCATTGTTACAAATACGCTGTTCGAAGGAGCTTTGATAACCATTAGCCGTCGCAACTACCGTTGTGCAAGACTTACCTGCAGGTACTGTCGAATTTTGATAGGCAAGAACACTTGCTCCGTGAGCAATCGTGATCCCATTAAACAAGCAAGACTCATATGCCTTTTCCATACAGGAAGAGTAATTGAACGAACCTGAGAGAACTCCATCGTTACACCAGCGATGCTCAAAATTCTTTGTGGACATGCAAGACTCTGTATTAGGTACAGATGAATTCGCATAAGCGGTGGTAGATGCACCACTCGGAAGAGTACGCCCGTCAAACAAACAGGCAGATTGTCCTCCTACATTACAGAAACCATACTGAAACGAACCTGTGAGAACTCCATCTGTACAAACCCGGGTTTCAAGTTCACACGACTTTCCCGGCAAAACTTGAGAATTCTGGTAGGCAACAACTGACTGCCCGATATCTAAAATTTGACCATTGAAACTACACGTGGGACTCGAAACTTTATCTGCCGTAAGAGTCGGATCCGGCACTCCACGCACCGGCTCTAGGGCCTTAAACTGCTTTCCGCAGTTTTGAAATGAAACAACGCTCAAGGATATTGCCACGAAAGCAACAGCCGACTTCAACAACGTGATTTTGGTGATTTTCATTTTATTCCCTTTAGTTTGAACATTCCCGAAATTATATCGGTTTAATGAGGTCGGGTCTTTATGCTCCGCCTAAGATTATTTTGACGAACGTCCGAGCTGTCTCATTTTGAAACTCGAAATCAAACTACGTCAGATTTAATCGCTTTAGCCGCGTTAGATAAGCCGTATCAATCCCAAAATCAAATAATAGCCGAGGACAGGCGATGCTCCTCCACCAAATAAAGGCACTGGAAAATTTCCGACCTCCGTCACTACGAAGGTCAGTATCACGTAGATGATCAAACTCCACATCAGGCACTTCACACTCGAAAATGAAGCCTTTCTCAGAGCCTGCAGCATTGGAAGCAAGAGACTCAAAAAAATAATGACCTCAAGAAAAATAAATCCGACTCCGGCCCTTGCAATCAAATGAAGGATTCCTTCTACATGTTCAACGGCGGGCAACGGATCTGGCTGCTGCCAAGTCATAATCACTCCGGCTACCGCAATTACGCATCCAATAAAACGAATAGGCAACTTACTAGGCCCAAAGAGAAACAACACAATTGCGGCTCCTCCAAATGCCGTTGCTTGACCCGCATCTGGTTGCAAAAAATGAATCGCGGTTACAAAAGATGTTAAAAACAAAGCCCAAAATTCGTTTTTTTTCAAAAAAAGAAAAGTGCAAAATAGCAAAAGTGGAGAAAAAATGGCCGAAGGGTTCACCATCAGCCGTCCAAGCGAAAGATATCTTTTCACTCCATCCATGCCCGTATCAAAAAGACTAAGCGCAAGGACCACCACGAGTATGAGCGCCAAAGAATAAAGCAAGAAAA
This sequence comes from Pseudobdellovibrionaceae bacterium, assembly GCA_050186175.1. Taxonomy (GTDB): domain Bacteria; phylum Bdellovibrionota; class Bdellovibrionia; order Bdellovibrionales; family Bdellovibrionaceae; genus JBFWYS01. The sequence continues at coordinate 845 of JBFWYS010000124.1, read as the reverse complement.
AATTTTCAAATAAATCTCGTCGTCTCGCCAGCCACAGACTCAAACCAATTCCTATGGCTACTGCGACACCATTCCATAAAAATGCAAGAGGAGAAATATTATTTTGAAAAGCTGCGAAGGCCCCTAAAGCTATTGCCGGAACCGGAAGTAATAGCGAATATTTAATGTCAACGTCGATTTTGTTTATCACTGCCTTTTGATCTCATACGCTCGGGGTCAGAAGCTATTTTTCTAGACCGCTTATAAATAAGGGCTACTATAATTCTATTAAATCACAAATAGTAGGAGATTATGAAGACAACTCAAATCGTCACCCTCGCTTGCGTTCTTATTTTTTCTTTTTCAATGGATCCTCTCTTTGCCAAAAGAGCTGAGCCTGCCAAAATCAAACCAATTGAGAATAGTGGAAATGTCATTACTGAATCTTTTGATTCGACTGAAGAAGGTTTCGTGTTGTCCTTAGTGGCAAAAATGAAAGATGACGATACCGTTGTTTGGCGAACAAATTTATATCAAAGAAAATATTCTCCAAGCCTTGAAAAAGATGTTCAGGATATTTTTCTTAAATCTCTAAAGAAGAGGAAAGATAATGTTGTTGCCGTTGATGAACGAGGCACGACATATAAGGTGGAACTGGCGACTGGCGCTTTAGTCTCTCCGCAAAAGGCGATTGTTTATCCAAAGCTGATTCAGTGAATAGAGGAGATATATCGTCGGGATCGAGTAGGAAGGGCGCGTTAGCGCCCCGTCCTCTCACACCACCGGACGTAGGGATCACCTATCACGGCGGTTCCTAAAATTCCTTTGAGCCTCTAGCAGTTTATCGAGCATTGACACGAGTCCAA
>JBFWYS010000123.1:0-9054 GCA_050186175.1 Pseudobdellovibrionaceae bacterium | reverse complement strand
AGATGCATTGCAAGACACGGGATTTGTTCTTGGCAACGGAGCTCCCGCAAAACTTTTCTCTGGTTTTCACCAAGGTGTGATCAATACCCATTTCCGCTGGATGAAAGAATACGGGATTGATGGAGCCTTCGTGCAGTGGTTCACATTAGATGGCAACGCCTACAGACTTTCGGTCGCAAAAAAAGCAAAAGTTGCGGCAGAACTCTATGGGCGCGAGTTTTCTATCATGATCGATTTTTCGGCAACAAAAAATAGCAATCTCTCCCCGGCCTGCAACACGGGACCCCAAGTTGTAGAATGCATAAAAGTCACATGGATGATGGCCGTCGACGCAGGCCTTACGGAATCTCCACAATACATGAAGCTGGGTGGACTTCCCCTGGTGACGGTTTGGGGTTTCGGATATTCACACAACGACAACATGACTGCACAAGATACCATCAATCTTCTAGACTGGTTTCATAATTCAGCTCCTGAAAAATACCGTGCAAGTGTAATGGGAGGCGTGACCAGTTATTGGCGGACAGAAAATTCTCAGCAATGGCAAGACGCTTACTCGAAGTTTGATGTGATCTCTCCATGGGCCGTAGCTCAGTCACAAGATGAGGCCTCACTCAATAATTTTGTAAATAATTTTGTCATTCCTGATTTGAAATTGGTAAGCCAGCGAAATCAAAAATATGTTCCGGTCATCTTTCCGGGCTTTAGCTGGTACAATCTTTTCAATGACCAACCAAAAAACCAAATCCCCCGCCAAGGCGGACAATTCCTCTGGGCCCAGGCACGCGCCTATAACCAACTCGGAATGAAATCTTTTTATACGGCGATGTTTGACGAAGTGAACGAAGGCACATCAATTATGAAAACAGCTGCGACAGCGCAAGAGGCCCCTAAGGAATTTTACAGTTTAACTCTTGATGCAGATGGAACTGCTTATCCAAATGACTGGTATCTGCAAGTTTCAAGAGCGATTTCTCAAGGACTGAAAACTGACAACGGCTTTCAAAGCCCTTCGCTTCCGATCTCGCCGTAAAAAGGTGACAGTCGACTTTTTGTCTCAAATTGCATCTCAAAAAATTGACTGTCACATATTTTGTCTACATTCTTCCGGGGTACGGCTTGGGAAAATTAGTTGCAATACTAATTCCGCCCACTCCTGAAATGGAAACGACTTGTATTTATTCTCGCATCATATTGCAAAGCCGAGAATAAATGCCCTGTTTAGCAACATCGGGAATCACAACATTCCATAGAGGATCTCTCTTGCCCTCTATCACTAGGCAAAACTTATCCGACTCCGCCATTTCTTCTCTTCCTAATTTTAAGATGTAAGTAAATTTATGTGGAGTCAGGTCTCCGAGATTTTTAATTGATTCTATGAAATACCCCGCAGCTTCACGTTGAACCTGTTCAGATTCTAGAACCGCCTTCAAGAATTGCGAAGAGACCATAAATCCATCACCCGCTAGAGCGGTGGAACTTAACAAAATACCGACTAAGAGCATGTTTATCATTTTCATACATTTTCCTTTCTGGAAGAAACTTGCTACCTGCAAGTTCTTTCTATATACATGAATTCTGGTCGTAATATAATGACCAGATTATAAATAACTGATCGACCAGATGAAAACACTTTTATTACAGCTTCCTAAAAGTAAAAAAACGCTCCATTTAAAGGTGGCCGACTCCATTCGTGGGGCAATATTAAACGGTCAGCTGCTTCCTGGCGAAAAACTGCCCTCCTCGCGGGTCTTGGCAAAACAGCTGGGAATTCATAGACAAACGATTATGGCTGCCTTTGAGGAATTGGCGATGGAAGGCTGGACCGTCTCATTATTGAGAAAAGGTTATCTGGTTGCCGACTCAAAAGCACTTCAGTTTGTGACAGCCAAGATGCCAATCCGAAAACCTAAGCAGGATCACCAATACGAGTGGCGCTGGAGAACAAAAGTGAATCTGGGCTCATTCCAAGCCGAGACTCCGATTCGTTACAATTTCCAATCGGGACTTCCGGATCTGGAGTTATTCCCCAAAGAGGAGTTCCGAAGTCATATTGCCCATGCAATGAAAAAAGGATCGAAAAATTTATTGGGCTACGGCTCTCCCTACGGAATTGAACCTTTAAGAAAAGCAATCGATACGTGTTTGAGACGCCTCAAGAATATCTCAGATCGAACAACGATCATCACTCACGGCTCACAGGAGGCAGTTTATCTAACAATTCGGCTGTTGGTACAAGCTGGCGACTGCGTAGCTATTGAAGATCCGGGTTATCCTCCCTTACAAGAACTTTTGCGAACGATGGGGGCTAAAACTCTTCCTCTACCCTTAGATGGAGAGGGCCTCATCCCCGAAAAATTAGAAGCCGCGGTTAAAAAGTTTCCGATTCGAGTTTTGTTCTTAACGCCACTTCATCAATTTCCTTCGACTGTCATTCTATCTGCGCCAAGGCGAATACAAATTTACGAGATCGCTCGCAAACACAGTATCGCTATCGTCGAAGACGACTATGATCACGAATTTCACTATCGCACTCAGCCTCTTGAGCCGATGGCGAGTCACGATACCTATGGACAAGTTATATACCTAAGTACGCTTTCAAAATTAATGTTTCCGGGGGCACGCCTTGGATTTATGTCCGTCCCGCAATCTTTTGCAAAAAACTTCACGCAATACAGACGGCTCGTGACCCACGCCAATGAATCAATCACACAGCAAGCTCTTGCGAGTTGGATTCTCGACGGCGGTTTTGAAAGACACCTAAATCGAATGCGCCGAGTGTACGAAAGAAGACTTAAAACCATCGAAGAAAGTCTCGATGGTTTAAAAACCAACGGAAAAGTCTCGTGGCAATCTCCGAGCGGAGGCATGGCCTTGTGGCTGGACGTAAAACAAAACTCAACCAATGTCGCAGAAAAAGCTCTCGAAAAAGGAATCTTTGTTACACCTGAAAGTTACTATCGCTTTGACGGCAAACCGGGAACTCATATGAGAGTTGGTTTTTCAAATCAATCCGAGAACAATTTAAAAGCAGGGATCGCAGAGTTTGAAAAAATACTCAGGTAATCCTTTATAGTTTCATGGCAATCGAGAGCACGGGTAACAGTTCCCTTTCTGCACAGCAACGTCCTCGCTGACGTTGCATTGCCTTCGCAGAAAGGGGACATGTTCAGACTAAAAGTTGATTACGTTTCAGCAAAGTCTCTTCTTCTGCTTTGAATAAATTATCGATTATTCATTTCCCAATTCCGCAAGAGCTCAGTAGCATTTTGCTCATGCTTTAACAAAAAGGAGAGCTCATGAAAAAATACATCGATATCTGCATCCAGCCCATTCCCAAAAAAAACGTATCAACCTATCGCAAGATGACCCAAAAAATCGGAAAACTTTTAATTAAGCATGGAGCTCTTGCGAGTCGAGATTACGTGAGTGAGGATGAAAACGCAACCCGCCTCTCCTTTCCAAAGAAGATCAAACTTAAAAAAGGCGAAGTTATTATTTACGCTGTTGCAGAATTTAAATCCAAAGCTCATCGAGAAAAAGTGTTCAATGCCATGTTCAATGATCCAGCAATGGCAAAAATGGATATGGCAAAATACATGGATCCAAAACGAAGCGTAGTTGGCGGATTCGAATCTTTGCTAGAAGTCGAGGCTTGATCCCAAAGAGCTCTGTGACTCCATCGCGGAGTCACGGATTATATGTCATCCGCAACCGACCACAGCGAAATTAGTTTTTCACGTTCGATGCGGCCCCCTTGGAATCAGAGGCGAGGGCCACTTCATCGAGCCAAGAGAAATTAGCGCGTAGGTTTTGATAACCGTTGCCGATGGTATTGTTGTTAAGATCGAGTGCCGCATTTGAGTTGATCAATCTAAAATGCAAACACATCGATTTGCAGGGTCCTTTTGGCAGACACTGAACGCTTGAGTTGGGTTTGCATTGCGGAGATTCAAAGGTCCGGTAGCATTTCTCTGGGTTATCTTTAGCGGTCAGGCTTGCACTGCAGGGAGGCCCACAATTTTTGGTCATGTTGTCTGGGTAGAGACCGGTGATTGGTGGTTTTTCTTCTTTGGGGCTTTTCGCTGTCCAACAGCGGGTTTTGATTCCATCAATTCCAGGTTTGGTGGCATTTCCGTCTAAATCAACGATCGTAATTCGGCTCTTGATTTCAGGTGACTTTTGCACCAACCGTTTTGCAACTTCAGACACCATAATCGCTCCTGACGAGTGTCCCGCTAAAACGATGGGACCTTTTTCATTCAAAAGGTCTCCGACGATTTTATCAATAGTAAAATCCTTCCCCTGATGTTTAGGGTTATTCCCCTCAACTCTAACTTTGGCGTCTTCCCAACCTGGCGTTTTCAACGGAACACCAACCAAATTTAAATCAGGCCGCTGATTGGCCACCTGCTGAACCCATTCTTTGACCTGAGGTTCAGTGGACCTCCAACCACCAAAGTAGACAACCTTGGTGCTTGCAACAGCATGCAAGTGAACAATAGAAATAAACATCAAGAGGCAAAAATTTCGAGTCATGAACTGATTATACAGACCAACGAAGCTAGCAGCCTACAAATTTACAAACCAAGGCTTTAGTCCAAATCGAGTTCGCAATCACGAGGAAGAAAATATGCTGCAGTCAATTTTCTGTCCGGCTTTATATCACCGGCATAAGCAAGAACAAAAAGCGACTGTCCTCCGCCATAGGTATCTTGAAAAATCTTAAGCGCCTTGAAACACAATTAACTATTCGCTTTTTAAGCCTTTATAAGACAAAAATATTAAATGACAAAAATAAATATCAAGATCTCTACACTCTTTATCGCCGTGTCTTTCTTAACCTCATGTACCTCTTTTCCAATCCCCTCATATAATGTCTCTGCAGACAACGTCAAATCTGCTAGAAAACTACGAGATAAAAAAATAGCTTTTTCGATCGCCCCTTTCTCCGGCAACCAAAGCGCAATGCAGAAGTCATTTGCGTGCCGTGCAGCCGGAACAGTTTCGATTACTGATCGCAGAAATTTTGGACAATACGTTTCGGATGCCCTTAAAGATGAGCTTGCAATTGCTGAAGTTGATACGACTTCTGCATCAAAACAACTTCAGATAAACTTCAAAGAAATTAATTTTTCAAGTCATCAATCAAAATGGACTATAGATTCTGAAGTAAATTACAATGGAAAAAGATCTGATGTAACTGCGGCCGAAAGCTTTACCATCTCTTTTATGGGTGACAATGCATGCTCTGAAATCGCCAATAACTTCCCGTTTATTGTAAAAAAATTTAACTCTCTTGTTCTTCAGAAAATTGAGTCAGATCCTTAATGGGACCTATGGCACTCGCATGAAATGTACGAGTGAGTGGTTTACGATATCAGTCACCACATAATGTCTACTTCATTACAAGTCGCATCAAGTCCCTACCTATTATTCCAGGCAAAATTTGTATCATTTAAATACGCACCAAAAGAACCTTAAACAAAAGTATATTTATTCCGATAGTAGCTTCAGAGGTGAGTATGCTGAAAGTAATATTAGTTCTAACTTTTATCTCGCAGATTTCATTTGCTAAAGACGTTCACGTAAAAGGTTACTATCGAAAAAATGGAACTTATGTTCAGCCTCACATTCGCTCTTCTCCCGATAGTTACAAATGGAATAATTATGGAAGCTCTGACGGCTCTGGATATAAAGATAAAAATCTAAGAGATTCTGACAAAGACGGAACTCCTAACTACCTAGACACAGACGATAATAATAACGGAATTTCTGACGACAACGATTAGGACGACAACTCAGTTTAAATTTCATCAGGAGATCGCGCCTTGAAAAATGTCCTGTGCTTTTCATTCGTCTTTTTTTTCGTGCTTGGATGCGGAGACAAGGGATGGAGTTCTTCATCAAGTTTGGAAAATTTAAGATACGCGTATCAGCGAATGCAGACATTGAACCACTTGCCGTTGAATGCAATTAATTGTCGACATTGGAGATCAAAATGGAAAATATATTGAAGCAAAAGTTCGCTTGGACTGATTCCGAACTTGAAAAGGAAAAAAAGAGAATATGCAAAAGTGTCTACAAACATGAAAAACACGAACAAGGCTTCAATGACAGTGATGCCTTAGCCACATGGTGGATCGAACAATTAAAAATTCAAAAAGGTTGTTGCAACTATTGCGACACTTCTATCAAGCTTATAAGAGACCTCATTGACAATGATTTGCTCGCAGGGCGACCGGTAAAAGGGGACGCAATCCGCGGATGTAACCTAGAGCTCGAAAGAAAAGATCACAAATTCGGTTATACTCCTGAAAATTGCGTTTTGATTTGCTACTACTGCAACAATGATAAATCGAATGTTTATCCGTGGGATGAATATAAAAAGTATCTCGCACCAGCTAAGCACAATCATTTTATGGCTCTAGCTGATATCCTCAACAAGAAAAGTGCTGCTTGAGTTTTATTTCCCTTGTTCAAACACAGTGTCGGATAAAAAAATGGTGAACGCAAAAAAGAAGCCATCGCGTATCCATCCGTAAACGCAAACGAAGAACGACTTAATTATGCAATTTGCGCCATAGCTGCCGATAGGCATATGGAAATAGATTACGTGGAAGATGTTGAAGTGCAATCTGTTGATCATAAAACAGCAGTGGCAAGCTACAATGTAGTAAATTACTCGGAAACAATTTACCAAGGTCTGGCAGTCTTTTAAGTCTCAAAATTATCAAAAAACGTGAAATTTTCACGAAACATATCGATTTTAGGAAATAACTTCATAATTTAAAACAATGATTTGTGATTTTTACGCATTTGATCTATCCTAGATAGTATGTTTGTTGAATTAGAATTAGAAAATTACAGAAGCATTAGAGACGAAGTTGTTCTTTCAGCTATTTCTGTATCACGAAGACCGAATGATGGAGTTACTGGACCGGGCTTCTATAGTAAAACTCTAGAAAACACCATATTGCCATGCATAGCAATTTTCGGCCAAAATGGAGCAGGAAAATCTAATATAATTCATTCGATCGAAGATCTCATGTCCTTGTTGTACCATGGTAGCCTTGAAGATATTCCTTTTAAAGAATCCAAAATAAGCCCCTTCTTATTTGATCGAAAGAGCAAAAACCTTCCAACAAAATTCAAGCTTACGTTACTTATCGAAGAGATAATTTATCAGTATACTCTTCATATAACTGAGTCTTCGGTTTTAAAGGAAGAACTCAGCATAAGTAATCCCGAATCTAAAAAATTAACAACGGTTTTTTCCCGGACTGGAGATGAGAGTGGTGAAGCACATTTATGGCAGTGGAATACCAAAAAATCTCCCATTGAAATCACCCCTGGTCAAAAATCCTTAGTGGAAGGCCTCAAGAAAACTCGTCTATTCTTGAGTCTGCTATGGTCAACTTTTGATTTCCCCCTTCTAAATAAAATGCGCGACTATACGAAGGCTCGCTGTGTTACCTTCTCCCCGGAAGGCCAAAAAATTTATCGTCTTCATGTGATATCGCGAATGAAAAAACAGAAAGATTCTCTAATTTTGATTAGAAAATTTCTTTCTTTGTTTGACATTCCTATTTCTCGAATGGAATTCAACTCTAACGATCAACTCATTTCTTATCATAAAAACAGTGATGAAAAAGATGTCGGCTTGCTGTTTTCCGACGAATCAGATGGGACACGCCAACTTCTTTCCATATCAACAGCTGTACTGGACTCACTGAAAAGAGGAGCCCTGTTTACAGTAGATGAATTAGATGCTCATCTTCATCCATTTATCACTCATCAAATTATTCGTTTATACCAAGACCCCATGACTAATTCTAAAAATGCTCAGCTAGTTTTTACCTCTCACGACACCACTCTTTTTGATCAGGGTTTGCTAGGCCGAGATCAATTATATTTGGCCGATAGAGGTGAGCAGGGAGAAACAAGATTGGGATCTGTGGCTGACTATGGCGTGCGAAATGACCTAGTATTAGATAAAGCTTACCTGGGAGGCCGATTCTCTGCCCTACCCATCTTAAGAGCGCCTGATGAATTCAATGAAGAAGTCAGAAGTTTGCTAAAGGATGTAGATGAATAGACGGCTTGCCACCAAGCGGATAAGCAGAAAGCTATTGATAGCGTGTGAAGGACGTCGCACAGAGCGAGACTACTTCTCTGGGTACGGGTCCATTCGAAGAATTCCACATGTCTCCATAGAGTTTTTAAGGCATGAACATACTGACCCCTTAGGAATAGTAACAAGTCTATTGGAAAGCTGGAGTGAAAAACTCCGAGAAGGAACATTCTCACCGCAAATGGGTGATCAACCTTGGGCAGTTTTTGATGTGGATGAACATCGAAATCACAGACCAGAAGATTTTAAGAAAGCAATTCAACTTGCAGCGAGTAACTCAATTTACCTTGCTCTTTCAAATCCTAGCTTTGAACTTTGGCTTTTAAAACATTTTAAGTATGTCTCTGCAAACTTGGACCGCTTCAAGGCAAACTCTGATCTGAAGAAAGAAATAGCCGATTATGATAAAGTTTTAACAGATTCGCAAAAAACTCTTCTTTATTCTAAAATGAGTACCGCTGTTGCTAACTCGCAACAGCTGGAGACCAGAAACCAACAACCTGAATATGCAACTGATCCATTTTACAATCCAAGTACAGGGGTTCATAGGTTAACTTTACTTATTAAAGAAATTGGGGATCGCATCCAGAATCGAAATCCATGAACATGAACGATTTAACGAAAGCTCCAGCGAGATGCGGTTTGACCAATATTCCAATCTCCTCCCAGAGCTCTCTGTATTGTACACCTCAAAATCAGGATTTTGTATTTTTGACTTAGGAAGTAAAATCAAGGAAGAAACTCCTTACGTGGAGTCTTAACAAGACAAAGATAATTATTGCGCCAAATCATCCAAATCGAGTAGGAAGGGCGCGTTAGCGCCCCGTCCTCTCACACCACCGGACGTAGGGATCACCTATCACGGCGGTTCCTAAAATTCCTTTGAGCCTCTAGCAGTTTATCGAGCATTGACACGAGTC
>JBFWYS010000122.1:0-9088 GCA_050186175.1 Pseudobdellovibrionaceae bacterium | reverse complement strand
AGTGTGATTTGGCGCCATCCTGTGGAGTCTGCGCATTGCGCTTTAGCAAACAACTACACAATAACCTCTATTCGCAACATAAAAAGATTTTATTTTCGGGACAGTGAATTTCAACGGTTAAAGCCCACCGAGAAAAAAAGAGAATTAAAGTAAAGATTAAGGTTTTCATTCTTAAAATTTAGGATTTAAAGAGGAGAGGGTCCAGAAGTAAGAAGCCTGTCACGCGCCGCCCTAGATCCCTTCGTGAATCCCACTCTCCCCTCGTGGCTTGTCTAAATATCTCCTATCGTCATCGTACGCACGGAATTCATTGTAAATGAGTGAGCCGTACCGTTTACTAATGAGGTGTCGCTTGGATTTGTAACGGCTAGTCCTTCAGCCGTGCAATCGGCATTTGCCTCATTGGTGTTCATGTCAATGCAAAAGCCCGCCCCAAGATCAGTGAAGGTGTTCGTATCGGTATTGGCAATTGACCCGATGTGAAACTGGGAATGAAAAAGTCCCGAGGTGGTGTTGATGACAGCCGCCTCACCCGAACCAGTGCCCGCTCCCAAAGTGCGGATTGTCCAAATACGTGCGACATCATTTTCGTAGTGAAATCGCGTAATATATTTCTCTTGGTCAGTAGAGTTTGTCATATGCACGTCCACCCGAGTCTCGCTGGTCGATGGAACTTGTTGAAAATACACTTCCCGAGCCCTAGGATTATCGGCCGTTTCGGGCATGAGCGCATAGACAGTGATCAAGTCATTGGCTTCGCAGGTCAGCTCGAGTAAAAGATATTCTTCTCCTTCTTCACTCAGTACAATTCGCTTCGCAAGTGTTTCGCCAGAACCATCGTAATGAGCCGGAATCACGACTGCTCCGGCAGAAAATGTCGCAGTGACAGTAAATGTTTCTCCGTCGTCAGTCAGTTCTGTGGATCCACTACCCGTTGTCGGAATGTCAGCGCATTCGCTTATATCCATCTCATTCAGTATGGCACCAAGATCATCACTAATAATCGAATTGATTTCACCAATGTAACCCTCTTGAGGACCGTGACCTGACGCTAAAATATAGTTGCCCGTTTGACCGTTGACCGAAACCATTCTCATGCGAATCCAATTCGCCTTTGAGGCCGCTGTGCCATCTCCGAGGTTGAGAGTCCCAGGGTTCAGTTCAACTACCGCCCTCGGCTGATAAGACTTCGCTTTATTTTTTGGTATCGCTGCAACTAATAAAATTACAGCAAAGATCGCTAGAAAAATTTTCATCATGAGTTTCTCCCGTTATTTTCTAAAGTTTTACTGTAAACACTCGTTTTCACCACAAGACATGGTTACCGTTGGAACTGCCGTGTTGTCATTTGGAGTGGTCGATTCTGATAGTGAATCCGACTTTTTCCCAGAACAGGCAGAAAGACCAAACAGAAAAATGGCGACGATGAAAACGCAAGTTGAATGCATGTGGACACCTTTCGTTAAAATTGCAGCTTCATGTTTACAAATCGATGATGGATCAGTCAAACTTCCAAAAAAAACTAAACTTCTGACCAGAAATAATTTTTTCTTGAGAATCAAAAATCCTTCATCCGCTCAATTCTCAAACTGAGCTCAAAATGAAAACTCACACGAAGAAAAAATCGCACAGACTTTGTCGCTCGGTCGATAAGGATGTTCAGATCATCATGAACTTCTAGTTTTTGCCACGAGATCGGGTCCATCGTCCTATAAAAAATCTCATGGCTTTTTCCGATTAAGGGAACTCATTCATCGCGGAGGGGCCATGCAGAAAAACCACGAATCTTCATCGAAAAGTTTATTCATAATTTTTAGCCTCTGTTTAATCGGCGCCGTCGCCTGCACGAAAAAGAAAGTCGCAGAGGATAGTTCATCAGAGTCTCTTGCGACCAAAACACTCCAAGTTTCTATTCAAGACGGCGCAACCGCTGGCGATCGCTTTGTCATTGCCTCCGTTGGCAGCTCTTATCAGGTAGGTCTCGTAGGGATCTCTGTCGCTGAGAGCGAAGTCAGCCCATCTGGTTATTCCAATAAATATCCTCACTTTCAAGTTATCGAGGGCGCAACATATACAACGGACAATCCTTATTACTGGCTTCCGAATGAAGTCGAATCCCCATCCAAAGTGAAGAGCAAAAAAATTCAAGTTAAAATCAGCGATACAATCTGGGACGAATCAAGCCAATCGCTGGTTGCCACCCCCGCTTGGCTCATTCAAAAAGTGGAGAACTCATTTCTCATCTGGGAGTCTATTCCTGAAACGACTTTCTACTTCGAAATGGCAGGAACCTATGATGCCACAGCAACTCGTCCAACCGGAACAGTGGGAGCACCCTTAATTACACTTGATTTTACAAAAGAGGGTGAAACCGAGTTTCCCGGAGGAATCGGCGGTCACGCCACCTTTAACGAAGCCCCCGATAACTCGGCCATTCCATCCTCATATAGTGGTGGACATGTGGCAATCAACATGACCCAGTATTACTCAAATGACTTCCAAACCAACCTCTATTACCACAATACACTTTACCGAATTTTAGTGCATGAGGTAGGTCATGCATTAGGCCTCTACCATTCGGCAACAAACTCCTCTGTAATGACCTGTGGAACCTCGGCAATTGGAGACACCAATGATTTTCTTTTTCTCTCCGAGCAGGACAAAGCAGACATGACCTATCAATGGAATCCTTCCAATGCTAACTCGTATTCCATCAGCGGAACAGTAGAGTTTGGTTCTCATGTCGGCGCAATGATGGTTTATGCCGTAGATGTCATAACCGGTAAAACCTATTCGACTTTAGCAACATCAGAATCATACACGATTGCAATTCGTTCCCCGGGCACATACGTGGTGGTGGCAAAAAACGACGATCACACTGCCTCTTACACCAACGTATTTAGACCTACATGGTATCAAGAAAACCAGAGCGCCGGCACATTGGTGCCCTCGGAGGCTACCGAGATAACGGTCAACTCCAGCAATAAACATGTCACGGGAATTGACGTCGCCCCGCAATCCGGAGCCGGACTTTTTAATCTGTTTTTAGCTTTTTTACCGACCTTAGGAACAGCAGATCCAGGGCAGGCTCTTCTCCAACCAGATCAGGCCATGAATCTGATTTTTTATCTTCACAATCCAACTGTTGATGTGAGCGGCGTTCAATTTTCTTCTTTTGGTTCAGCTCCAGACTACGTCATTTCTGAGCCCTGATTTTGGTTCCCACGCCTTCTCGAGCCGATTCAAGCAAACCCCTCATCGGGCATAGAACCTGCCTTAAGGATCAAGGAGATGTCTTAGATCACACTGATTGATTTTAATCAGCGTGGTGGGTTATTTTGCCTTGTCTCTCAGGCAAAATGTCCCGCTACAAATTTCGAGAATGACGTTTCAACTGGAACATTGCATGGCGAACGAGCACGCGGCACCGCTCACAGAAAAATCTGCTGTCCTCAAGCGAAGTTTGTCATTTTCTACATTTATCTGTTTTTTTTCGTCGATGTTTCCACTCTTGAGCGTTGCAGGATGGGTGTTTGAAATTCCCTTGCTCAAGCAGGGACACCCAGCACTTCCTGCAATGCAGCCAAATACGATTTTGGGTTTGCTGTTAAGTGCTGTTGCAGTTTTTCTCTCGCGAGAGGATTGGCAATCTGCGAAGCGTTCATTGATCGCACACTCCCTTGCGACGACAGTTGCACTTTTTGGACTCGTGACTCTGAGTGAGTATGCCTTTGGCTGGAAAATAGGAACTGATGACATCTTCATTCATGATGTGGCCACGGCAGACCAGCCATTTCCGGGGCGCCCCTCACCACAGACATCATTCAATTTTCTCCTGCTTGGCCTAGCCATCGTTGCTTTCAATTTACGACTTATCTCAATCTATGCGGGGCAAACCTGTGTCATCTTAGTCGGCGCCAACGCTCTCGTCGCAGCGACGGGCTATATATTTAGCACAAACCAATTCTACGGATTCCCAGTGTATACCCCTGCCATCGGCATGGCTATCCACACGTCCCTAAGTTTTATCTTTTTGGCAGCCGCACTCCTTTTCAGTCGCCCGAACGAAGGAATGATGACTCTTGTGACAAGTGCTACACAGAGTGGCCGTATTGCGCGAAAAATTTTACTCACCTGTGTTGTGATCCCCCCGCTTGTCGGTGGTCTAACAAGGATCGGTGTTGTTGCAGGCTGGTACGATGTTGGAGTTCAAGTTTCCTTGTTTGCTGTCGTGATTGTCGGTCTCATTCTCAGAACCACATGGAACGCGACAAGACAGGCTGAGCAAGAAGAAATTCGAGCACGCGAATCTCAGGAGCGCTTTGAGCTGGCACTTCGAGGAGCAGACCTCGCGGCGTGGGACTGGAACATCCAAAGTGGCGAAGTTAAATTCAATCACAGATGGGCTGAAATGCGCGGATTTCAGCCGCAAGAAATCGGCCAGCACGTGGACTCATGGAGGTCTGGCATTCATCCAGATGATTTGCCGCGAGTTCAAAAAGCCTTATCGGATTACTTCAAAGGGATCGCTCATGAGTACGACATAGAGTTCCGAGTTGCCACCAAATCTGGAGATTGGATCTGGATTCTTGACCGGGGAAGTGTGTTTGGGCGCGATCAACGGGGGAATCCTCTCCGCATGGTTGGCACCGAGTTGAATATCACTGACCGTAAACGTCTCGAAGAAGATCTTCGTCTCGCAGAGGCAAAATCGTCGGGAATAATTTCGATTTCTCCAGACGCGATTATTTCGGTGGATGAGAGTCAGCGCATCACGTTGTACAATGAAGGAGCACAGAAAATCTTTGGCTATTCGAAAGAGGAAGCCATCGGACAATCGCTGGATATTTTAATCCCAGAGCGCTTCCGCGCAACTCACCGCCAAATAGTGAACAGGTTTGCTAATGGTGAGCAGGTGGCAAGGCACGTGGGCGAACAAGATAAGGGTATCTTCGGTCTACGTAAGAGCGGTGAGGAGTTTCCTGCTGAGGCAGCCATTTCAAAACTTGAGATTGGAGGAAAGCGAATTCTTACCGTAGCCCTTCATGATGTCACGGAACAGAAAAGAATCGAGAAGGAGCTAAAATCTTTGGTGGAAAAGGAGAAACTTGCTACGAAGGCCCGAGAGGATGTGCTTGCGATCGTTTCGCACGACCTCAAGAATCCATTGACCTCTATCGGCCTTGTAGCACAACTACTGCAAAGGCAGGATCAAACTGATTTTCATAACGTCCAAGAATACGCAACACGAGTTCAACGTTCAGTCAGTCAAATGAAGCGCCTCATCGACGACCTACTGGATTTTGGCAAAATCCAGGCTGGCACATTTTCTGTCGAGAAATTTCGTGAAGATCCAGTTCAGGTTATTCTTCCGGTTGTTGAAAGCGTGCGCATTCAGGCCAAAGCTAAACAACAGCATCTTGAAGTTGACTTGGCCCCTGCCCTTCCGTTTATCGAGTGCGACGCCGATCGCGTAGGTCAAGTGTTATCAAATCTTTTGGGAAACGCCATTAAGTTCACTCAAGTGGGGGGCACTGTACGCCTTAGGGCAAGGCCAGATAAAGATGGAGTTTTAATTTCAGTGTCTGACACGGGACCGGGGATCCCGGCTGAACAGCTACCAAAAGTTTTTGATCGTTTTTGGCAAGCCAAAGAAACGAAGCACCTGGGAAGCGGCCTGGGCCTCTCCATCGCAAAAGGCGTTATTGAAGCTCACGGCACTAAGATCTGGGCTGAAAGTCAAATTGGAAAGGGCAGTTGCTTTTCTTTTACGTTGCCTCTAGCCACTTCCAAAACCAAGGTCCATTCCAGAGCCGCTTTGAGGTCAGGGGATCTCGCTGAAGGAAGACGGCATTCACTAGAGGGAATTCATATCCTGGTGGTCGACGACTCCCCCGAAGTGCTCTTTCTCATGAAGCATCTCCTTCAGAGGGCAGGCGCATATGTTACAGAAGCGAGGTCTGGCCTCGAAGGCCTTTCGAAAGTCGAAAGCGAAAGGCCCGACCTGGTGATCACGGATATTGAAATGCCGGATTGTGATGGTTATGCCCTCATCAAAAAGATCCATCAAATGACGAAGAACGACCCGCACCCTACACCGGTGGTAGCACTCACCGCATACACTGATAAGGAATCTCTCAAAAAGATATCAGAAGCCGGATTTGACGTGCGTCTTTCAAAACCGGTTCAAATGGACAAGCTGGTCTCCACAATCCGCCCTTTGGTGAATCGGAACCGCTTGCAAAGAATCGAGTCTGAGCTTTAGTGATCAGGGGCGATCTAAAGAACCGATCAGATGTCTGTCGTTGGCCGGTCTTGTTTAATTGATTGCTCAAGATAATTTACGTCTGTCATGTCTGGTGCGCCAAATATAGATCTAATAATTTTGTCTAAGAAGTTTTCTTCCTGAGCTGAACGGCGAGGACCAATCAGGTTACCTACTTTCGAAAGTGTTTCAGTCTGCTCATCCCAAACATAGAGGCCATTTGCATATACATCTACATACGAAATCTGGTCCTTAACGGATTTACTCGAAACGTCGTAGACCATGATAAGTGAATTTTCACCCTTCGTAAGAATGTCTTTCATAATCGCAGCCGACTCCACCGTTTTAAATGTAAGATAAACCGTGTCTTCAAAATCATCTTGTTTCATGACCTCGAGCCGTAACGCCTTATTGTCACTGTGAAAAAAAGTAACATTGCTAATAGTCGAAGACTCTCTAATAATTTCTGATTTATGCGTTGGAAGAGTTCTTCGTTTTCCAGTTTCCGCATCGAAGACCTTGAGATTTAAAGCATAGATATACTGGGGAACTTTCGTGCGGCCGGCCCAAGCTGGCGAAGAGCCTAAACATGATAAAATAAAAAAAGCGCCTAACAAAATTGACTTGTCCATAAGTTTCTCCTGTTGATTGAACAAAGAGAGCAACACCGATGCCAGAGCTAAGTGAGAAGCCCCGCACTTTTAAGACGAAGCCGGCATCGGCACCTGTCTAACCTTTAAATAGAGAGTGCGCGAAAAATGCCAATACCGAGGCAATACGCCATTCCGCTCTAGTTTTGAACTAATTTCAGTTCTATCTGAAGAGATTTTACTTCGATCTTTTTTCGAAGGCAGTCTTCCTAAAAGTATGAGAAAAGCGGATTGCTAAAATCAACCCCCTTATAGGAATAGGAGCTAATATGAAAACTATTTTATTCTCACTCGCTTTGGTTCTTTCTAGTTCTGCTTTTGCGGAAACTAACTGTTCAATAAAGCAAAGCAATGCAGCCAGCTATGAGCTCGCTCAGAAAATCGGTGTTCCAGTTCAGAATGTCGAAGTTATTGGATATGAACCCGGCCCGTGGACGGAAGCAATGGGTGAAAACACGGGATCTGATAAAATCACTGTTCGCGTTGGCAACAGAGAAAATCGTGGACTGACAGTTGTTACCTACACAGTTGTGGCAAAACAGATTGGCAGCACAGATGACTGCAGAATTATTGACGTTGTAGTTGAGTAGTTTTGAAAAACATAAGGAGTTCTCCCCGGGACCTCATTCGCCTGTCAGAAGGCGAATGAGAAGCCTAATTCAGTCCGTGATTCTAAGACGCACTCTACGCACTTCACTTGCTCAAGCTCGTCCTGTCTTTCCAGTCAAATAATCATTTCTCCAATAGAGATCAAATAAGGAATACGTATGAAAATCTTTTTCATCGCGCTTAGTTTGTCATTTTCGATGGCTGCATTCGCCACTCCAGAAACATCGTGCAATATACAAATCGCAAACGCCAAAGGTTTATTAAATGAAGACAATACTGCGGATGACGAAGAAGCTTTTTTGCTTGCTAGCACGAAAGCACTAAATGTTTGCCAGAAGTCAGCGGAAAACCACAGCTCTCTTCGGAGCAGTCTCAGTCACGGTCGTAAAAGCTGCGATATGACGGCTGACCAGGGATTGTCTCAGTTTTATCGCGGCACTTGTTATCTTAAAGCCGCGGATTTAGCAGATTTCATTCTCGGAATGCAGTAGTTCTAAAACCGGAGGGTTCAGAGGCCCAATAGCTCTCTTGCTCCTCGCGATCTGCATGTGGTCACGTAAAGAAGTTCAAAGTAAAACACTGGATTCAATAAACTGGGAGTAAATTTCTACGGCTTTTGTTAGCTCTTTTGAGTTAGCTGGATTTTCTCTTAGGATTTCCTTAACCGAGCTAATCAAATCAGCAAGACCCGAATAATGCTCGGGGTCTGCTTGCATATCCGCATTAAGCTCTTTTAAAATCGCTTTAAATCCGTCCTCGACAGTTTTGTGACTGACTTCAGACGTTGGCTTTCCATCTTTGATCATAAAGATTTCGACTTTCTCATGAATAATCTGAAAATGGATAAAATGAAGAAGGTCTTTTTGCAATTCTGTTAGATTGGCTCTTTCAATTGCATATAAAATTTTTCTCTGGATATTCACGAGAGACTGGCCACTCACCAAGTGGCTCATTCTTTCCCGCTCATACGGAGTCAGCTCCTGGGCTCGCAGCAGAGCCTCAAAAGCCACTTTCATATGACCGCGATCGTGCCGCGGAAAAACAAACTCATTCATGTCACGACCGTCAATTCTCATAATTTTGCCCGACATACCAGTTGGCCAAACACCGATCGCCATCAGGTGATTGATGTCCCGATAACTCAATTCACCAAAGAACGGGAGGGTCGAAATTTTAGGAAAGGCCTTCAACATTGTATAAGTGTCCATCCAAATATTGTCGGAGCCATCTGGCATTTTCTTGTTTTCCAACCTCATGATCATACTCATAAAGTTTTCGTGAGAGGAGTAGCTCTTAATCTCGAAAGCCTCTGGAAAACTGAATTCAGCATACATTGGAACTTTGATCATCGTTAGCAAAAAGCCTGCTCGCAATGGTAAGGAAAAAAGGTAATCATAGGTCACAGACTTAGAGACGACCCGGTTGTTCAATTCCAGGAGGAGGTCTCGCAGAGCCGGCGCATTGCTAGCATATTGTGGTTCCGCCGTGTTTGTCTGCAGAGCCAACTCAATATTCTTTTGAATTTCGAATAGAAGCGGGACCGCGGGCTCCAGATGAGTTGAAC
>JBFWYS010000121.1:0-9100 GCA_050186175.1 Pseudobdellovibrionaceae bacterium | reverse complement strand
CGCGGGCATCCCCGTCTACTTTTGTAAGAATGAGTCCAGATAAATTTAATTTTTGATGAAAGCCCGTCGCGACTTCGACCGACTGCTGACCTAACATTGCGTCTGCAACGAGCAGAATTTCTTGGGGAGTCCAGAGATTTTTTAGTCTTCCGAGCTCGTCCATTAGATTGTCATCGACTTGCAATCGCCCTGCCGTATCGACGATCACCACATCGATCATTTCTTGCTCGGCCCATTTTTTTGCTGCTGCCAGAATCTCTTCCGGCTTTTGCGTATTTACAGAGGGAAAAGTGGGAATGCTATTGGTACGACCTAAAGTTTGAAGCTGTTCAATTGCGGCCGGTCTGTAAATATCTGCTGGAACCAAACCTGTCTTTTTGCCAAATTTTTGTCGGATATAAAGAGCCAATTTTGCAGAGGTCGTGGTTTTTCCGACCCCTTGGAGACCAACCAAAAAAATCACCGATGGTTTTTCGCGAACATTGATATCGACCGCTTGGCCACCCAAAGTATTTACGAGCTCATCATGAACGATTTTTACAAACTGCTGACCAGGATTTACTCCTTCAAGAACTTCAGCACCCAAGGCTTTTTGTTTTACACGATCAACAAAGTTTTTAACGACTTTGAAATTCACATCGGCTTCCAGCAAGCTCATGCGAATTTCTTTTGTGGTCTCTTCGATATTGGCCGCAGTGATTTTATTTTGACCACGAAGAGTTTTGAGACTTTTTAAAATTCGATCGGAAAGACTTTCAAACATAGGAAGCCAAAATAGGCAGTTTTCCACCGCGAGTCAATTTTAGAACCCTTGGGCAGAGTGACAAGCCTAGTTTTCAGCCTTTTAGCGTAAATCGTCATATATAGGCGAACAAAATCTCTCTTGCTCCCCACATTTTACTCCCATCGAAACTCCCTTCAGGTCTGCTTTCGTTAACCCAGCAACGTGAGCTTTATTCCCTTTTTAAAGACGTAACAAATTCCCGGAGCTACTACTGATGTCTTTTGGTCTCTCTCTAGTTTCTCATCGTCGTTTATGAACACTCATCAAACATGGCTTGACCATTGAGAAGGCAAGCGAGACTTCTCTTACTAAGACGAAGAGCTCTTTCGCCTTCTCCGAGGTTTTTTAGGGGGTCGCATTCCAAAAATTTCCATTTGATTTAAGATGATGTAGTCAAGTGCCGACTGAAACTGCTTTCCCCATGTTAAAATCTTTGTATGCAGGCGATGGGTGAAAAAGTTTGTCAATTTCTCGCCCGTCTTTTTTGCTAACAGCGAAACAATCTCAGAAGTGAGGACTCGAATCCAATCTTGATAGGATTTTAAAGAATCGAGCTTAAATACAAAGTGAATATGATCCCAGTTTACGGCTTTATCGTAAATTTTTATGCCATATTGCTTAGACACTTTTAAGATAAGCTCCTCGATCGACCTTCGGTGATTCACAAAGCTAAAAATCCCTCGAGCCTTCTCCGATTTTAAAGTTAAATGTATCGGTCTTTTAGTTGAGAAGGGCCGCTTGGATTTCCTTTTCCCTAGGAGCAAAGATCCGCCAAACTCGAGGGGCATTTTTTTTAAGAATGAGAGCTGCGAATGTTTTCGATTTCTTTTTTGTTTTTTCATGAGCGAATATATATCACTAGTTTTTTGAAGCACGATTCGCCGAGCGCGCAAATGCCAAATAAATATTGATTTAAATGGCCTACGGGCATCGCCCCGAAGCGATCGACGGAAAATTTTCAAGAAAATTGAAATACGCGGAATAAATCGGTTGTTCGCGAAGTCTGGAGCTAAAATAGTCCGTCAATGTTTTTGTGAATCTTTCGCAAAGAGCAAAGAAAAAAACTCAACTCGTACGAGCTAATCGCTCCCAGATTTACAGCAAAAATAAATCTGTCTCTTTTTTTGCAGCTTGGGGTTCATTTCAAAATACAAATTTCGAAGCAGCCGAAAACGAGCTCTGTCCTCGAAAAAAATGGAGCTAACAAGAGATGGTTCGGCAAGATGTGCGGGCAGCCAGCCTGATCCGTACCGGAGGGCTTGGGAGGCAGACCTCCCAAGCCCGGATGACTTTATTGCTTCTAATACCCCTAAACTTTCTTGCGATTGAGCTATCCCGAAAACATCTAGGGCATTTTTAGACTTTAGAATTTCGGAAACTAAGAGGTGCAAGCCCTGTAGAGCGCTTAAATGACTTGTTAAAGGCTGAAAAAGTCGAGAATCCCGAAGCCAAAGCCACGTCTGAAACAGAGGTCTCGGTTGTTCTAAGCAAGAGCTTTGCTTTTTCGATCCGAAGAGCGTTTAGAAACTGAATCGGGCTTGCGCCCGTTGCGGCTTTGAAAGATCGAATGAGGTGAAACTTGCTCAACCCGACCTCTCCGGCCAATTGATCTAAAGAGAAACTCTCCTCTTCAAAACCTTGAGAGATCATACGCTTTGTTTTGCTGACCAAAGAGGGATAATATCCTTTTGAAAACTCTGATTTCAGTCTCCCGCTCGCGGAGGAATTGGAGTTTTCAAGCAAATGCATTACCAATTCGGTCGCAGTGCAGTCATAGATGAGGCTAGAGGCATAATCGGCATTGCGAAGTTGAAACAAGAGGTCCAACAACTGGGAAATTTTGGGATTGAGTGCATAGTTGATTTTATCGAAAATGACTTCATCAGGTTCGATTCCGGACTCTTCCAAAATATGTCTCAAAAATTGAGATGGAAATACAATGGCTAAACTTCGACTATCGGCTTCTCTTGCGTAAACTTCCGTGTGAACTTCATTGGCATTAAAAAATAAAAACTCTTGAGGGTTGCAATTGAAAATTGTTCCTCGCAACTTCATGTCAATGTTAGTGAAGCATTTAGTATCGGGAGTATAATTAATTTCCCAACCCCTATGCTCAGCGATTTTGTCCGTTTCACTTTTCGGGGCAAACACATCGAATGTGTAACAAACATCATGATGGCGCTTGCGACCCGTATTATAAATTCCCATTTGAGCCTTATATCGAAATCGAATCTTAATGGGAATCCGCATTGATAGAACAGCAATATTTTCCAAACCATAGAATGCGATCTTCAATAAAACGTTACTGATCTTAAAACCAGGAGGAAAAATGAAATTTTTTATTGTCTGTCTGTTGCTTGGAGCCATGAGTTTTACCAAAGGCTAATATTGTAACCCATCAGTAAAAGTGTTTTTACAGTTCAATTTTCTTTTTAGTTTTGAATGGAACCGTCAAACTTTTTGAGGAGATGGTTCCTGTTAACAAAAGCTCTCTTTTGCCTTCAAGAACTCGCGCAATTCCATCAAGAATATCGCCGGTTTTAAATGTCACTGGCAATTCCACGGATGTAACAGTCTTTTTTCTAAGTTTCCATGGGCCCAGAATTTGACCCTCGGTTAACTTCCCATCTTCCATTTCTACTAAATAAGAAATTTTCTCGACGAGAAACTCGCGGTCATTTGGATTGTCGATTTCGAGATGGAAGTTCATGCCTATTTCTCGCAGAGAGGTCCTGGTGACTTTGATTTGTTTTAATTGCACCTTCGGCTCTTTAAGAGTTAGAGTCGAGCAACCCGAAAGTAAAAACAATAAAACCAGTAAAAATCTTCTCATTTATCAATTAGAAACAGAAGGCAAGAGTTCGGCAATCAATCAGTTTAAAACTGGATCTTTTATCGCAATTACCAGCGCGCAAAAGAGCCCTTTTTAATACTGTGAAGAGCTGCAAAGTGAAAAACGATTAAACTGATCGACGAGATCACCGCGGCCGTCGCTACATTTACATCACTAAAACCAAGCATGCCATGGCGAACACCATTGATAAAGTACAGAAGTGGATTTAACTTGGCCACCGTTTGCCAAAATGGACTCAGTAATTCAACTGAGAAAAACACTCCGCCTAAATATGTCAACGGAAGCAAAATGAAAGCGCTGAATGCGGAGAGTTGATCAAAAGTTCTGGCCCAGAAAGAAACTAAGATTCCGATTTTTGAAAAAACTAGTGAGCCAACACATAAGAAAAAGATTAATTCTAAAGGATGAGCTATTTGAAAAACAGTTCCTTCTTGAAAATAACAAAATACAAATCCTGTAAAGAAAGTAATACTGCCAACGACGAAACCCCGAACAAGACCACCCAGACTGATGGCCCAAACTAGCTGCTGGCTTGATAAAGGCGCCACCCGCCAATCTTCTAAGTCGCCACTGAATTTTCCGCTGACGATGGAACTTGAAGAGTTTTGGAAGGCATTGTTAAGAGCCGACATCATGACTAAACCGGGAATCAAAAACATGAGGTAGCTTGTGCCGGAACTCAATGAGATTTTTTCACCGATACTGACCCCGAAAACGAGCAAATATAAAAAGGAACTCACAAATGGAGTCACAACAGTTTGCACGATGACTTTGAAAAATCTTTCGATCTCTCTTCTTAAAAGCATCAAAAATGGAATCCATGTTAATTGAGTTGAATTTGTCATCTTGATGCCTCGACTCCTCGGTTCTCGCCCTTGCTGCCAAGAACTTGAAGAAAGGCATCTTCAAGACTTCCCTCTTTAATTTGAATATCGCGAATATGCCCAGAATTAATATTTGAATTACTTAAGACTTCGCCAAGTTCTAAATCAGCTGGAATTAGAAAGTGAATTTCGCCGTTTGTGTTGCTTACCAAATGTGAATGTTTTGCTTGCGGTTGGGGCTCTGTCATTTTTAAAACCACTTCCCGTTTTGTTAATTGGTGAATGATTTTCTTGGTCTCGCCGAGATACCTTAAACTTCCGTGATGAATAATTCCCACACGATCGCAAAGCTGCTCAGCTTCTTCTAGATAATGTGTAGTCAGCAGGATCGACATCCCACTTTTTTTTAGCTCGACCACAAATTTCCAGAGGGATTCGCGAAGCTCGATATCCACTCCGGCTGTTGGCTCATCTAAAAGTAAAAGTTTTGGAGTGTGAACTAAAGATTTTGCAATCATCAATCTTCTTTTCATTCCGCCCGAGAGCTGTTTTACTTTTTTATCTCGATGTTCCCAAAGATTTAGCTTATTAAGAAGAAACTCAATTCGTTCTTTATTATTCCAGATACCGTAAAACCCAGAATGGAATGTCATGATCTCGTACACAGAAAAAAATCCGTGTTGAATAACCTCCTGAGCTACCACTCCAATTTGAGATTTAGTGAATTTTGCATTTTTTTGATTATTCTCTCCGAAAACTTTAACTGCACCTGATGTCGGCTCTTCAAGTGTTGTGATGCAGGAAATGATTGATGTTTTTCCTGCGCCGTTTGGCCCAAGGAGACCGAAAATTTCTCCTGGACGAACATCGAAGGTGACTCCTTTAACGGCCTCAACTGTTTTTCCAGCTTTACCATATGTTTTTACTAAATTCTCAATGCTTAAAGGACTCGCCATGTATTATCTCGCTCTAGAAATTGAAGTTAAAAACTCCACGTCTGGATTTTCTCGTTTGGCCCAATTCAAATCCCATTCTTG
Organism: Pseudobdellovibrionaceae bacterium; assembly: GCA_050186175.1. Classification (GTDB taxonomy): domain Bacteria; phylum Bdellovibrionota; class Bdellovibrionia; order Bdellovibrionales; family Bdellovibrionaceae; genus JBFWYS01. The sequence goes on along the minus strand of JBFWYS010000121.1, from coordinate 3,601 downwards.
GTCTAAAAGAATTACGGGATTATCGATCATGTCGCGATAAATAGTGAAGCTCCCTTTGAGTTGCTCCACGGGTTTGCCCTCTTTAGTCTTAGGCCATCTTGCGACTGAAAATGACAATCTGTTAAGTCTCACGTCCAAATTATATTCATCTTTCAATCGATGCATCAGCACCTCAAATTGAAGTTCTCCGACCACTCCGACGATTGGATCTTGGGCTCCAATAATTGGATCTACAAAAAGTTGAATCGCACCTTCTTCAGAAAGTTGCTTTAAACCCAACTGAAGCTTTTGACGTTTCATTGCATCCTGAACCTGCAACCGACCAAATAGTTCTGGAGCAAATTTTGGAATATCTTCGAATTGAATTTTGCCGTGACCTGCAACACAATCACCAATCGAAAAATTGCCCGTATCATTAATTCCTACGATGTCACCAGCGAAGGCCTGGTCAACCGTTTCTCTCTCCTGGGCGATAAATTGATTTGAATAGGAAAGACGAAGTTCGCGATCGAGACGTTGATGTTGAACCTTCATTCCTCTTTCAAACTTCCCCGAGCATATTCTTAAAAATGCGACGCGGTCGCGGTGTCGCTTGTCCATGTTGGCTTGAATTTTAAATACGAACCCAGAGAAGTTTGGATCCACTGGATCGATCTCTTTTCCCTGTTTCGTTTTTCTTGCCATCGGCCCTGGCGCATATTTGCAAAAGAAGTCCAAAAAAATATTCACTCCGAAATTTTGTTTCGCACTTCCGAAAGTAACAGGGCTAATTTTTCCAGCTAAAAACTCCTCGACGCTAAACGGTGGAAGAGCTCCTTCTACCAAAGATAACTCGTCGCGAACTAATTCTGCTGAATAAGAATCTAAAAATTGATCGAACTGGCTAAAATCTTTTCCGTCAAAGGCGATAACTTGAACTTCATCCCCTTCTCTTCTTTGATCGTACAAAATAATGTCTTTTGTAATCCGATTGTAAATCCCTTTAAAACGATCACCGATTCCCAGTGGCCATGTCACCGGATGACAACTCATTCCGAGTGTAGATTCAACCTCATCAATTAAAGCTAAAGGTGATTTTCCTTCACGATCAAGTTTGTTGATGAATGTAAAAATTGGAATCTGTCGCAAACGACAGACATCGTAAAGTTTTCGCGTTCGCTCCTCGACTCCCTTGGCAACGTCGATCAACATGCATGCCGAATCAACAGCCATCAAAACACGATAGGTGTCCTCGGAGAAATCTTTGTGTCCTGGGGTATCGAGAAGATTAATTCGCAGTCCAGAATAATCAAACGACATCACACTCGATGTGATCGAAATTCCCTTTTGTTTTTCTAGTTCCATCCAGTCGCTTGTCGCGGCTTTTGTTCCGGCCTTCCCTTTGACCTCGCCGGCCTCGTGAATAACTCCGCCATGATAAAGAAGTTTCTCGGTAAGAGTCGTCTTTCCCGCATCAGGATGGGATATAATGGCAAAAGTACGGCGTCGCAAAATCTCTTCAGTAGAGCGAGGATCCATTTTCATAAGCCTAAGGTCTAGGAAAAGTCTTTATAGGGCAAGTAAAATTGAAGATTGCCCAAAAACAAACCGAAAAAGGAGTATGCGTGACGCCCATATGATCGCTATTCCAGTCTCTGATTTTGCTACAGGCCCGGACCTGACGGTGGATATCTTTATCCGCCTCTCTGAAGACCGATATCTATGCGTTGCAAAAGCGGGACAAAAAACTCAAATCATGGAATTGACCGCCTTCAAAAAAGAGAAATTGACGACTCTTTACATTCGCAAAGAAGACTTTCAAGTTTACGTTGAAAAGACAATTGCACTGACTGAGGCGGCATTGCGACTCGTTAAGGACGATGCAAAAAAAACCAAGCTCATTCGTTTAGCATCTCAGAGCGTCTTCCAAGAACTTGATAAAATGGGCCCCTCAAAAGAAGCCGTGGCTCACGCGAAGTTAGTCTGCGAAATGACCATGAGTTTTGTCTCGAGCACACCTCGTCTTTCTGCCTTGATTAGTTCTTTACAAAACGGCAATGACTGGGTCTTAAATCACTCTCTTGCGACAAGTGCATTTTGTGTGATGCTTGGAAAAGAATTGGGATGGCTTCAAGCCGCAATTCTTGAAAAATTAGCTCTTGGTGGACTTCTCCACAATACCGGCATGCGGGAAATTCCAGTTGAGGTATTAAACAAACCTCGTGCCCAGTACACACAAGAAGAATTAGCACTTTATGAAACTCACCCTTACCGCGGAATGATTTTACTTCAGTCGGTTCCGTACATCCCCGACGATGTCGTGGCATGCGTCTATGAACATCACGAAACGGCTTCGGGTCAGGGATTCCCTCGCCGCCTTCGTGATCTAAGAATGAACCCTCTGGGTAAAGTTGTAGCGTGTGCGGCTCAATACGCAGAGCTTTTGATCATAAATCCAAATTGTGCGGCTCCACGCACGCCTGAACAGGCCATGCAATACATTCAGGATATAATGGGGCAACCCTTTAACAAAGACGTCTTTAAAGCCCTTCAAAAGCTCGTCTCTAAAGACAATAAGAACCAAGAAGCCGCCTAGTTACACTGAATTAAATTGGTGGCACTTTCCTTTTGCCAATCTCCTCGAGACTTTCTTGACTGTCCCCTTAGGACTGGGTAGCAAAGCTGTATGGAAATTGCAAAAAGGCATTATGTTACAACGTTTTATCAGTTTATTCCCTTGTCAAATCCCGAGGATATAAAAGCTGGCCTGCTTAAAGTTGCAGCAGATTTGGAGATGAAGGGCCTTGTGATTCTGGGAAAAGAAGGAATCAATTCGACAGTTTCTGCTTTGTCGCCTGAAACTCTTGAATCTTTTAAAGCGCATATTCGCTCGCTGACACAAAATCGAGATTTGTTTTTTAAAGATTCTGTTTCTGACATCAAACCCTTTCGCCGTTTCACAGTGAAGATTCGCGACGAGATCGTAACTCTTAAAACTCCTGAACTTGTGCCCGATAAAAACATGAATTTTCATTTGAGCCCAAAAGAGTGGGATCGCGTTCTTAAAGAAGAGAAAGAAAATATTCTTTTAATCGATACACGCAACTGGTACGAAACACAGATCGGAACTTTTAAAGGTTCTGATATTCCACCCATTGAGCAGTTTGCGGACTTCCCTTCTTACGTTGAAGAAAAAGGCGTTCCGAAAGACAAAAAAGTCCTGATTTTTTGCACCGGCGGAATTCGGTGCGAAAAAGGAATTCTAGAAATGCAGCGTAAAGGTTATCACAACACCTTTCAACTCGATGGCGGGATCATTAACTATATCAAAGAATTTCCGAATCAGGAGTTTGAAGGTGAGTGTTTTGTCTTCGATCGCCGGGTGGCCCTAGATCAAAACTTACAACCGACAAAAAAATTCGCATTATGCCCACACGACGGCCAACCCGCTTGGACGGAAATCACCTGCCGACGCTGCGGAAGCCCCGCAAAGATTTCGGTTGAGTCTGAAAAAGATCCATTGAAGGCTGTTTCTTGCTCTAAACACTGCGCTTATCGTTTGAGTCAGAATTTTGATGAAAAAGGTCCGAAGCAGTTTCTTCCTGAATTGGATTCTGACTCT
>JBFWYS010000120.1:0-9103 GCA_050186175.1 Pseudobdellovibrionaceae bacterium | reverse complement strand
CAAGAGACTATTGAATTTTTTAATGAAGACCTACCAATCAAAATGCAGCTTGTTTTGGATGATCGTCTGACTTTAAGTCAGGATCAGTTTCATTTAGTTTCGGATTGGTGGTATTTTGGGATTCTCAATTTATTAAGAACTCGCGATTTTAAAAATAATCTTGGTTGGATCGCAGACCGACTTGGACTCACTCTTGGTACCGTTAAAGAGGCTTGGAATGCTCTATTTCGTTTAGGATATCTTGAAGAAAAAAATGGGAGTGTACTTTAAAGATGGGTCCGCTATTACAGGAAAAGAATACGTAGCTGTAAGAGATCGATTGTTTGAATGGGTCTATGCCGTGGGTGATTGGCGATACCAATTCTCCCCATAGGGCATTTATTTAGTAGTATCATCAATCTGGAAAAGTGCACTCTGTAAGATTATTTCGATTTCTTTGGGAGCCAACATTCCATCTGCAAAATCAATAAGGCCGCTCATCCGCTAACATGTCGATTTTTGAAATTGGATATGCTCGTGATTCAAATCTGCGTGGATGATTCGATAGTCATCAAGAGCTAAAACAGCAGGACCGATATCATTTAGAAGATTTGAAATTTGATCAATCCAGAAATTTGAAATTCCTTTTTCTTTATGATTGTCTGCAAATGAAGAGCCCTCAACGTGACTTAATAAAACAAATTTCCAACCGTGAAAATCACCTTCATATATAATTTGTGGACTCTGCAGAGTAAGTTTATAATAAAAATGCATCAGCAATTTTTTTTCTGTCGTGCAATCTACGATTTTCAAACTTTTGATCTCCAAGTGTCCAACGAACTTACCCAACTTGCTCACAAAAAGAAATCGTCCCCACTCCCTCTTACTTCCCTATCGGAAACTCGTCACTCGGGCATGGTTTCTGCTCACCTGAATAGGCGTTGTAGCACATGCCTTTATCATTCCAAACGACCATAAACTGCAAGACCCGTCCATTCTCTGCGAATTGTCCATGGTCTGGAAATGAATAACGACGCTCTGGCGTCTCGCGCGGTTTGTCCAAATTGCCCATGCCGCCAATAAAAATCTTGTTTCCGCTTTTTAAAATTTTGCCGATTTTATTTATTCGTCTGGAACAATCTTCTTTGCCCAAAATATTTCCCTGACTGACGGTCAAAACCGTTTTGCTCTCGTCCAGTACATGCATTAAAAATAAATGAGCCTCTTTTATGTCTCCGATGTAGTCCGTGAGATAATCACATTCGAGAATCACTCTGTCCGAAGTAACCAAGAGTTGAGTTCGTCCTTCAGTCTGACTGTCAATCTTATAAGAAGACGAAGCACAGCCTACCAAAACAACTACGCTCAAGAATAAGAGATTATTTATTTTTAAGCTTGTCATAATTTTCCTTAAAATTCTTAAGAGCTCGTTTCTTTTCATCACTTTTACTTTTCAACAATCCCTTATACTCTAAAATAATTTCTTCTGCGGTCGCGCCTCGACCTAATTTTCCCTCGGCCAATCTCTTCTTTCTAAAAAGCCATCTGATAGCCATTGGTATTGCTATGTTGGGATTTTTCAAATCTTTCTTGCGAATGTCATTGAAGATGAAATCCTTAACTTCACCTTTCGGATCTTGAAGTGCCTTGAATGTCTCAGGTGTGATTTGAGCAATGCCAAACGCTATTTTATTCTCCGGAGGATCTTCGCGAAAACCAGACTCACTTTGGATGGCGTAAGATTTAACTCAGATGTCATGATGTTGGTGTTACGACAGAGTTTGGATTGAAGGGGTTGGGAGGTCCAGACATGTTCTTTTCTCCTGTATCCACGAGACCTTATACTGATTTTAGTTGGATGACAGTTTCTTTTAGTTAGCTTGTATATGGAGCAAACTATCCTGTAGTTGGTGGGAAGTTATGCCTGTAAACTTCGGGTGATCACTAAAACTATAGCCACGAACCAGCCTACCGCTTCAAAATGAAACACAACTTTTTTTACTAGAGGCTACTAGATGTTGAGGTGTTGACAATCATAAACTCTTGTGATTACAGTAGGTTATATTTATGGCGACAACAGATGAATGGCAAAGGCTGGCTCAACTACGGTTTGAGAATAAGACTGAAGCCAACAACATAGACTTTAAGCGAGATCTGACCGAGGACCTAGAGCGCCTCAAAGAGCATATCAATGCCTTCGGAAATAGCGCCACAGGAGGACTTTTTGTCTTTGGAATAAACAAAGACTTTTCATTTCACGATGAAGCCCTCAATCAAGATGCAATCACCGAGCGGATTGCTTCAATCGCTCATGATGCGCAAGTGCCTTCACTCAGAACCATTGTTCATCACATAACTTTAAATTCAAAAGTTCTTCTTGCGATCGAAACATTACCAAGCTCTCAGCTTCCTGTTTTTATACGATCTAGAGATCCTTGGACAAAGGGCGCATTTAAAAGAAGTGGCAGCTCAACTTTGCCCATGACCGAGCAAGAAATTCGGAGCCTGATGGCACGGTCACAGCATTTTTCTTTTGATTCTGAACCTGTCGCGGATGCCAAAATTGAAGATCTCGATCCAGCTGCTCTTGAAGAACACTTTTCTGCTTACAAAGTCAGTCTGGGACTATCAGCTAGCAACACTCAAGTGCTGCTAGATAATAAAATTATTGCCGTAAATGGCAACGGATATTTGCCAACCCTTGCTGGCTGGCTCATGTTTGCGAACAATCCCCAAAAAATTCGTTCGCTTAAAAATGCATCCATCGAATTCCAATTATTTAAAGACAAGACTCGCAGTGAGCAAGTTCGTATTTTATCCATCAATGGTACTCTTCCGCAACAAGTCAGTCTGGCAATCGACACTCTTCTTCAGCACGTTTGGAAAATTCCAAAATTACAGGGAATAAAACGAGAAGAAATTTCTAGTTACGATCAGGTGACCTTGCGCGAAGTTATTACAAACGCGGTTGTTCATAGAGATTATCAATTGCTCCATCAGCCAGTAAAAATAGCGATGTTTTCTGATCGCATCGAAGTAGAAAATCCTGGTAGTCTTCTTCCTGGATTAACAACTTTTAATCTTCTTCATAAACGAGCCTGGAGAAACGAAAGCATCGCAGCACTGATGGCAAAGGTGGGCTTGGGTGAAATGGACGGACAGGGCATAGATCGTATTTATGCAGCTACCAACAAATTAAAAGTTCCTGCACCAACTTTATACGACGAAAATCGTTCATTTAAAATTGTCCTAAGTGCCCCAAAGGAATATGACGACTACACTCCTGCCGAGAAAAGACTGACCGTTCTTGTGCTTTTAATTTTAGAGCAAGAAGTTGATAATGAGGGTGTACGACACGTTTTCAATATTGATGCGGGCAAAGCCTCTACAATGTTAAAACTATTGGTAGAGGATGGAATGATTCGAAGAATGGGGCCGAGCATGAAATTCGCAAAATATCGCCTGACCGAAGAGTTTCACCGAAAAGTTTGGGGCTAAGGGAAGCTGCCACCATATTTGCCGATTCTCAGCCGAAAAGTGTCCAAACTTAGTCGGGAAACCTAGGGAAATCACATTCAAATAATTTCGCTAAGTTACCGAATTTCGGTCCCGAAAGAAATTTTCCCCGCTTCGTAACTATTTGAAATTACTCAATCGGGGGAAATTGGTGGAGGCGGAAACTCGCTTCCAACTGATTGATATTACTCAACGATATTTCAGGTGTCCAAATAAAGTCCAAGTTGCAGCCGAGTTTTTTAGGGAAATCAATGATGAGAAGCCGGGAAATGATAGGAAACCCTTAGTCAATTGGAACAAAAAACTCACTTCGAATGGATCTTCTACCTACCCGAAATGCAGATTTCGTTGATGAAACATTTCGGGTGTCTATGGTGCCCCAAACTAACTCTATATCTTTAGGAAGTTCATCAATGAATTTTCTTTGGATAGCTGGCGCATAACCTTTGCCTTTGAAGTCCTTGGATAACAGGACTTCTGTCATATAAACGCCAGACTTGCCGAGTAGGTCTTTTCTTTTAGCCGCAATTAACCCAGCCTTTTCATTTTCAATGCAGGTAAGAAAAAGTAGACGATCTTTCAAGCAAGCATTCATGTCGTCCTCATCATTAACGGGCACCCAATCTTTCAATTCCTCATTGTTAGAATGAAAATCTTTGTAGAGTTCTTCATACCAAGCACGATAACTATTATCATTTATGGATCTAAATGAAACTTTCTCGTAATTGTTAGGGTTCGGAATTGTTTGAATGTAGCCAATCGTACCAACAACATACCGTAGGTTCGGGCTAATTTTTTGCTCAAGCTCATTGGCAAGTGCAGATGCAGGGTTTAGCCAAAATTGCATATGGAGAGGTTTAAATATTTTTAAAGTTATCATACAATGCTGCATGTATTTTTGTGATATCAGATTTACTTGAGATTTCAAAGTCAGGGCAAATATGCAGGAAAGGTTTTTTGATATTTCCTCCTGCGTGACGAATGCCTGCCAACACAGATTTGCTTTCGCATATTGGGTAGATGGTCTCTTGGTAATCTCTGGGACTCGAATTTAGAACTTTAAAAAAATCATACCGCTGCTGCGCCACTTTATGGTTATTCAACTCTAGTAATTCATCTATGTCGCCGAGGAGGCTTGTTGTTGCTGCCTCAATATTAAAATTTTCAATATTGGATAGATCAAACGTTGCCAATGAAGCACGTGCAAATCTTTTTTTTGTATCGATGTCCACTCACACTTCCAATGAATTAAATCATAACTAACACTGTTGCCGAACTACCGCCGCAACTCTGCCGAAATTTACATTTTTCGGCGGAAGAAACAACAATTTCAATTCCGAATTTCCCAATGATTCCGTCAACACAAAACAATGCCTCATTTTATTAAAGCATTGAAATCATTGAAGATTTTATTATGGTGGACTCGAACTTCGGCAAGTCGAACCCCAATCGTCCCCACTTTAGGTGACTACATGCTTAGATCAAACTTCTTGCTGCCGAGCAGAGATTTTTTCGTCACCGACTTGAGCCTCTGAACTTCTTCCTTCAGCGTCGCCTTTGATCGCAGCGACATTTTGCGGTTCGTAAACATAAACATCAAGATCCGGCAGGGCTCCGAGATGCTTCACAATCAATGGCTGAACTTCCGACCATTTAAGACCGCCAAGCCCACAGCCAAGTGCTGGCATTGCAATAGATTGAATACCCATTTGCTCATAAGATCCCGCAAGATGTTTAAGACCGTCTTCAATGTCTCGTAACAAAGAATTGTCTCGCCAATTTCTCTTGGTCGGGAAGTTAAGAATCTGCACTGAATCATCTTCCCAAAGATATGGCTGACCAGATTTTACTTTGCCTTGATCACACTTTGCTTTGTAATCGCCAAACATTTGCGGATAGCGGTTCTTAAATTCTAGGGCAACACCTTTACCCATAACACCGACACAGTTCACAGTGTTCGTGAGCACCTGAGCCGGGGATTTGAAAATGTCGCCTTTAACGAATGTAACCACTACTTATCCTTCTGTTGAACCGGCTTGCGGAGAGTTCACGAAATACCAGCCCTGATTGACTTTAACGGCCTTTTTTATACCAAATTCGCCTAAAATGGACAAGGCGCGAGTTTTGGCACTTTCGCTATAACAAATCATATCAAGCATTTGAGCCATCGGCAGTCGGTCAGGAATCAAAACTTCGGCCTGTTTCTTACGTTTTAGCTCAGAATCCTTGGCATATTTGACTGATCGAATTGCGGTGACATCAAGGCTTGAGAATACATCTGGGCCTGTAAACAAATAGAATTTTGAAGCATTGGATCGGGCATTGCCGTCGCATACGATGGATCCGGGAGTTGCCAATATATCCAACGAAAATCTCAGAAACAGCAAGTCCTCATTGTGAGCTTGATTGATCGCGACCATTGGAGTTTTGAAACCAAGGTACAAAGGAACGTAATCATGCAGTGGTCTTTGTGATGCTGGTACTGTGATCGCAGCGCGACCCGCTTGCACATCTTCATTGGCAAGATTGCGATAGCTTTGTCCTCGCATGAGGTTGTAGGACCGAAGTTCTCCGCTCTGAAGAATCGGGCGCAAGTTGTCCATGTGGGTCATGTGATGCGCGACCCATACTTGGTACTTTTCATTGATTGTCTGGCTCAATGATTTACTCACAAAATTCCGTTCGGTTAAAACGCAAGGTTTATCATATCGTTGCTACTGGCGCATCGATTAAATGGGTTTGACCACGCCACGTTGACGGTATATTTACAGTCATATCCGAGAGGCGGACAGATGCTCCGAACGCAAGAAAAGGAATTGGCCCAACTGGCAGAATCGTGGGGCGTGGACTACCAAGTGATCAAAGTCAAATCTGACTTGATTCACGCAATTAAGGACCACTGCCATAGAAAGAAAATCAGTCAACGCCAATTAGCCTCTATGGTGCCCGGCCTATCGCAAGACCGAGTGTCAAAAATCTTCACCGGTCAGATTGGGCACATGAGCATTGATAAATTGGTTGAGATCCATTCCGCCTTGAAACTAAAAGTCTCCGTTAAAGCAGGACCTCATGGGCATAGATGATCAAATACGCTTGATTGAAAATCGACTGACTGCCCTCGAAAAGGACCGTTCGATTTTACTGAATGAGCTAAAAGGCCTTCGAGCACAAAGAGACGAACAAAAGCCCGTTATGCTGTTGGGTCGCTCAGCCCTAATAAAAACCCCAGAGTCGAACGAAGAAAAAGCCGACCTGTTTCTGACATTGTTCCGTGGCCGAGAGGACATTTATCCCAAGCGATGGGAGAACAACAAAACCAATAGAAGCGGATACTCGCCCGTATGTGAAAATGAGTGGGTGAAACCAATTTGTCAGAAACCGACTATCAAATGCAGCGATTGTAGCCATCAGAAATTCTCTCCGCTAAACGCAGTGGCGGTTGGAGCCCATCTTCGTGGATCAGCAACCATCGGCACATACGCTATCCGAGCGGATGACACTTGTTCCTTCTTGGCTTGTGATTTTGATGAGTCCTCATGGCAAGCTGATCTTTTGGCATTTTGTGAAACGGCTAGATCTTTAGGCATTGACGTGGGGATGGAGAGGTCCCGCTCCGGCAGAGGCGGCCATGCTTGGATCTTTTTTGCTGACCCAGTACCTGCTCGATTGGCGAGATCGCTTGGCACCCTCATCATCGCAAAGTGTTCGGAGCGGAACATCCGACTGAGCCTTGAATCTTATGATCGCTTCTTCCCGACCCAAGACTTTTTGCCGCGAGGCGGGTTTGGGAATTTAATTGCCCTGCCGCTACAGAAAACTCCGAGAGAGAACGGCAACAGTTGTTTTATCGATGATTCATTCGGGGTCATTGCGGATCAATGGACGCACCTGTCATCAATTCGACGGTTATACAAATACGAAGTAGATTTGCTGCTAAAAGAGTATTTACCAAAAAGTAATTTCAAAAGGCCGGACGCGTTTGAAGACGTGGCTTGGCTCACCGACAATGAAATTCTTGATAAGACCTCCGTCGCACAGGAGTACGACCGTTCACTGGAAGACAAGGACGTTGAGATCACATTTGGCCCGATGTTATCAATCCCGGTTGAAGGTTTGCCTACAAAGGTAATTGCCCGACTTAAAAAGACATCGAGTTTCGCCAATCCAGAATTTTACAAACTCCAACGGATGAGAATGCAGACTTATCCAAATCCAAGATTCATTTTCTCAGGCGAAATGCGACCAGATCATCTTCTGTTACCAAGAGGTGTCTTGGATAAGGCCACAAAAATCCTGCAAGAGGTCGGAGCCAGTGTTGTCATTCGAGATGAGAGGATTGCTAAAAAGAAAGTGAAAGTCGAATTTGAAGGGACTCTGACTCCTGTCCAAGAAAAGGCAGTGAAGAAGATCAAAGAATCCGACCTGGGTATCCTGATGGCCCCACCGGGGGCCGGTAAAACCGTCATGGCCTGTAAGCTCATCGTCGACCGAAAGGTATACACTAATTCTGGTTCATCGGCAACCATTGCTTGAACAATGGAAGGAACGCATTTCAAGTTTTCTGAAAATACCAATAAAAGAAATTGGTACACTGAGCGGCTCAAAAAAGAAAATGACGGGCAAAATTGATGTCGGGATGCTTCAGTCCATAAGTCGCATGGAGGACTTGTCTGAAATTGCCGAGAAGTATTCTCAAATCATCATTGATGAGTGCCATCATATCCCAGCCACTTCATTTGAAGCTATCTTGAAACAGCTACCAGCAAGATATGTCCTCGGACTGTCGGCGACCCCATACCGAAAAGACGGGCTTGAAAAGATCATGTTCTTGCAGTGCGGGCCCGTCCGCCATGAAATACAACCTTCAGAAATTTCAGAGCTTCCGAAAGAAGTATCCATTTATGAAACCTCGCTCGTGTTCCCCGATGAGCTGGGCCGACAACCGCCCTATCATGTTTTAATCCATCATCTCGTTCAAAATGAATCACGCAATCATCTGATCGCAACTAAGGTTACTGAGGTGCTAGAGCAAAATCGATTCCCACTTTTGGTTTCAGATCGCAAAGATCACCTTGAGCTTCTGGAGCAGTTGGTTAAAAAAATGCATCCTGATGTGGAGATCGTGGTCCTCGAGGGGACTCTCACGAATAAGCAACGTCGCGGATCTCTTGCTCGAATCGCGGAACTGAGATTAACCAAAAAGAAAGTGATGCTGATGGCAACAGCGTCATTGATCGGCGAAGGATTCGATTTGCCTGAGCTGGACACACTTATTTTTTCAACACCGCTTTCTTTTGAAGGTCGACTCATTCAGTACGCAGGTCGTATACATCGAGAGTCCGTAGACAAGAAGTCCGCGCAAATCATTGATTTTGTCGATTCCTACAGCGCAATGTTTCTCAAGATGTATCGTGGCCGCATTTCAACATATCGAAAGATGGGCTATCGCATCCATGAAGACGAACGTCTCATTGGACCACTGGCTCTGTATAGCAGATCAAGGCCCACAATGGTGAGTCCATGACATCAATGTTGCCATCACGAGTGAAAAACGATTACTGGGTCCACGCAGCTCATCCAAATCCTCCGCATGATTGGACTGATCGAT
>JBFWYS010000119.1:0-9131 GCA_050186175.1 Pseudobdellovibrionaceae bacterium | reverse complement strand
TTCAATATCAGTTGAAAATCCCCATTTGTATTCTTGTGGTTCAGAAAGATTCTTAGTTGTTGTCATGGTCTTTCTTCCCCATCGAAATAATGTTTTTCTAAAGAAGCTGCAGAAATTGCTGATCCGATTTTAGAATCTTTGAGTGTTGAAAGGGTCGGTTGAGCCTCAACTAGCTCTCGCAGACTTAGCTTCAAATAAAAGTCTTTGATTTTAGAGTTTAAAACAGAGAGCGGAGAGACAATGTTGCAAGTGTTTTGAATTTCACAAACTTCATCTTTGTGAAGACATTTTACGATCGCCGTAGGACCTAGAATAATTTCGGAAAGTTCGTAAAAAGAAACTCGGCTCAAATCTTTGGTAATCTGGTAACCACCCATAACCCCCTGCTCGGCCTTTAAAATTCCCCGGCTGGCCATGATCTGCATCACTTTTGCTGTAGCGTCGAAAGGAGAATGATAGGTATCAGAAACCTCTTTCGCCGCCGTTAATTCGCCCGGGCGTTTACGGCTCATATGCTTTAAAGCCATCAGAGCATACTCAATTTTCCGATTGAATTTCATCATACTATCTTCCCGTATCAACAAGTCGATAACTACAAATGCAAACTAGTTGAAAGGGTCTTGAAAAGCAACTTTTAAATAGGGTAAAAAAAGACTTATTTACGCCGATTGTTGATATAAACTATTTTTATAAAACTCAATTGTTCCTATAATTTATGTGGTGCAATGTGAGTTATATTAAAGCCTAGTTACCAATGCTAATAAGGTTTGGAGCCACGGTGGAGAATCCCCCAATTCAGCCTCAGGATTGCGCCCCAATTCTTGAATTCTAGAACGCTCAGAGTCCAAAAGATTCGTATCATCGTTTCTGGCCGCATCAGTCGGATCTTTATCGCCGTTACAAAGCGAAGTTGGGTTATACGCATTTTGATCACAGAAGCTTGCAAAATAAGAACTTTTATTAAGCCCCATTTTGCCGATCCACTCTTCAAAAAGAATAGGTCCCTTTGGTTCAAGAGCTGCATCTAAAATCCAAACCTGTTGGCCCACTCGAGCAGCGGGAGCCACGTGGTACCACCAATAAACCATCCCACTTGGATGATTCTTTGTTTTGGCAGTGAGACTTCCAAAAACAAAAACGTTTTCTAATTTTTGAGTTTTCTTCTCTTTCGAGTGAGAATGAATAAGTGAAGAGCGCGCAAAACATCCATCGTCTGGATAAAGCCAAGTGATTCTTCTCAAGCCCGCGTGAGACTCATCCTTGAGAAGTCGCATGTCTCGGGTTGTGAGGAAAAGAGTTTTCAGTTTATCGAAGCTTTCCCACTCTGGAATTTGTGAAAACACATCTTGATTCAGTTCTGAACTTTCAACTTTAGAGTTATAAACGTTTGTACCTTGTTCTGAGAAGGGTTGGATCAAAAAGTGAACTGAATGTCGATCAATCGCCTCTTCCATGCTCTCATTTACTTCACGAGAAGCCGAACTCGCTAAAAAAGAACGACTCGGAGTCGCATATGTAACAGAAACAAAAGTCAAAGACGCCAATAACAAACCGAAAAGGCCGCCAATAACAGTCATAAAAACCCCTCAAATTAATGCAGCACACCTTCTTTCACGTGGGTTATCGGATTACAACTATTTATAAAGAGCCAATGCCTTGCATTAGAGCTGATTGCATTTTCTATGCGAGTTCGTTACCAGTTCTCTCATGAAACTAATCAAGATCACTGTTGCTACCTTGTTGATATGCTTATTGATTTGGGGCCTTCTTCGAGTTCATGGCTTGAGTCGAACCCCATCTCCCTTTGAACACGATTTTTTGAAAAGAGATCTACAATTAGTCGCGATGGCTGACTCCCAAGAACAAGCTCTTAATTCATTTCAAGAAGCTCTGCAAATTAGACCCGATACTGTCATCGGCCTGCATGCTTTTCTCTCTAAAGATAAAAAATTTTTCGTCGCAAAAAAACAAGAGGAGATTCGTCCGTTTGAGAGCAAAACTCTTTTAGAACAAGGCAAGAAACCACTTCGCGATGTTGTTGCCGAAATTCCAACAACACGATTAATGATTTGGATCCATGACAATGTGAATGGAATTCATGAGATGTTTGTAAAAGAACTCGAGGGCCTTGATCTGGACAAACGTCTGCTTGTGCACAGTGAGTTCGATGCGGTTTTGCAAAGCATAAAGCCGCTTAAGCCGATTTGGATTTATGGAACAGGAACCGGAGAAGTGACTCGACTGATTTCTTTGAATTCGATTGGGTTAGGTCCAATTGTGACAATGAACGGAGATGTTTTTATCGCCTCTCTTCGTCACGGAAAGCGAAAATTAATGAGCGAATCTCTGATGAGCGAAATTCGTCGACGAGGAAAACCTGTTTTGGCGGTGATTCAAGATGAAACTGATTTGGTTGACGCAAAATTATGGGAAGTTGATGGTTATATTACGAGTCGCCCCGATCTCGCACTTCCTTTTTTAAACACAATCTTAAAATAGACTTTCACATCGTGAAGGATTGTGAATGTGAGACTAATTGTATAGCCGTTTCTAGGCTTAGAAAACACATATAAGCATTGCCGATCTTAGATTTTGATCATAGCCTAAAATCTATGAAGTCATTTATATACATCTTGAGTTCTTTGTTTTTTACCAATCCCGCTCTTGCGGAGTCTTCAAAGGCAAATGTCTCCGTTAATACCGGCGCTTTAGATGCAATTCTTCAAGCGAGTTTGGTTGTCCAACTCACTCTTCTCTCTTTGATTGGCCTGTCAGTTTTGTGTTGGGCCGTTGGTTATATTAAGTGGCAACAATTTAAAGCCATTCGTTTAGCAAACGAGCCTTTTGCAAATAAATTCTGGAAAGCGACTTCACTTGATGCCGTCTTTGAAAGCCTTGATGCTTACAAGATGAGTCCACTTGCTCGTGTTTTTAAGCACGGCTACCTCGAAATGCAAAAACTCGCCGAATCTTCTTCGAAAAAAGAAGGCTCAGCGCAAATTCAACTTTCAGGATTAGATAACTTAGAGAGAACTCTTCGCAAATCGGTGGACTACGAACTTGCTGTGATGGAATCAAAACTTCCGATCTTAGCAACAACCGGAAGTACCGGTCCTTTCATTGGTCTCTTTGGAACCGTTTGGGGCATCATGGGCTCGTTTCATAAGATCGGGGCTACGGGGAACGCATCGCTTGCGGTCGTTGCGCCTGGAATTTCAGAGGCGCTTATCGCGACTGCAATTGGTCTTGCGGCCGCGATTCCTGCGGTTATGCTTTACAATCATTTTGTTGCGACAATTCGTAAAGAGGAGCTCGAATTAAATAATTTTGCGACAGACTTTTTGAATATTGCGAAACGCAATTTTTTTAAGGGTTAATAATGGGAATGTCGTCTAGTGGCTCTGGCAAAAGCAGAATTATGATGAGTGAAATCAATGTCACTCCCCTCGTGGATGTGATGCTTGTGCTTTTAATTATGTTCATGGTCACGACTCCTTTGATGCAACAAGGGATTGAGGTCGATCTTCCTGAAACCAAGTCTTCTGGCGTTTCTGCAACGGACGAACCTTTTATTATCGTCATAAAACAGAACCGAAGCATCTCAGCTGGTGGACAATCAATGCCGCTAAATACGATGGCTGAAAAACTCAAAGCGATTTTTGCCACTCGCAAGAATAAGCAAATTTACATTCAAGCTGACAAGAGTGTTGATTACGGAATTGTGGCAGAAGCGATGGCTGAGGTTCGAGCCGCCGGAATTTTCAATATTGGCCTAATTACGATTCCAAAATCTCAATAATGTCTGGAGGTTTCTTTTGAGCCTGGCAGCGAGAATTAATTTAAAATCGGCAATGGAAGATAGTTTTTCCAGAGCCTTGATTTATTCCGCCGGAGCCCACGTTGTTCTATTTTTATTTTTTATTGTGAAAGCCGTTATCTTTCCAGTAGACATGGATGATTTTGAACCTTCAATACGAGTCGATATCGTCGACATGCCCGATAAAATTACAGATCAGGTCGCGACACCCGAGCCAGCAAAAACTCCAGAGGTAACTGAAGAAAAAAAGGCCGAACCCACTTCGTCAAAACCAGAACCGGTAGTTAAAAAAAAAGAGCCTCCGCAAAAAGTTGTTGATCTGACTAAAACAAAAGCTCAACAAAAAGAAGCTATCAACAAGCTCAAATCAATGAGTGCAATTGACAAAATCCAGCAAGATCTCAAAAAAAACAAAGGTGATTCTGATAAAGCCACAACTCAGTTTAAAGGAAATATTCTTTCCGCGGGCACTGAGCTTAAGGGCGTGAATCGACTTCAGCATGAAAATTACCGAGGCGATGTTTACAGACACGCAAAACAAAACTGGACTTTGCCCGAATGGCTCGCCAATTCTCAATATCGAGCTTTGGTTCTAGTCAAATTGGACGAGCGAGGTTATGTGATTTTTAAACAAATCACTAAATCAAGCGGAAATAGTTCCTACGATGATGCGGTGATCACCGCAGTTAGCAATGCTTCACCATTTCCACCTCCCCCAGCAAAATTTAAAGACATTGTCGCTATTGATGGAATTACGATAGAATTTGTACCTGACAAGTGAGGTAACGCATGAGGTTTATTTTCATCCTTGTTTTTCTGTTTTCGGCTTTTGCATTTGCACAAGAGTCAGAGGTTTTCGTTAAGGTCGGAGAAGCGAAAGTTAAAAAGAGCTTAATTGCGTTTCCACCGCTTCAATACACCGGAACTCCAGGCGGCTCTAACTTTCAATCGGTAGGTTCTGAGCTTTATCGAACTGTGTTTAATGACTTAAACTCGATTGGGTATTTTCAATTTATTGATTCAAAAGCATTTCTTGAAGACACAAGTAAAACGGCGCTGATTCCAATTCCTGCAAGTCCAAAGGGCTTTAAGTGGGAAAGTTGGAAATCAATCGGTGCCGAATTTTTAATTCGTGCAGGCTATTCAATTTCTGGAAAAGAAATTACTTTTGAAACTTACACGTACAATATTTCTAAGAATGAACTTGTGATGGGGAAAAAATATAAAAGTCCTATCGCAAGTGTTCAAAAAATGGCGCATACTTTTGCAAATGATTTAGTAAAATCCCTGACAGGAAAAGAAGGAATGTTCCTCTCCAAGCTTGTTTTCTCGAGCGATCGTGGCGGCGGAAAATATCGCGAAATTTATGTGATGGATTGGGACGGCGAAAACATTCAGAAAATCACCAATCATCGAGGTGTCGCTCTCTCCCCTTCTTGGTCGCCTGACGGAAAAAAGGTTGCTTACTCTGCCTTTGTACGACGAGTAAAGAGCAAAAAGGAAAACGTCGATCTTTTTGTTTATGAATTTAAAAATGGAAATAGATGGCAAGTTTCTTACCGAGAGGGGATCAACTCAGGATCCGCCTGGATGCCTGACGGAAAAAGTATTCTATTGACGATTTCTCAGGGCTCAAATCCAGATATTTTTCAAATCGGCATGAATGGTGGCTTGATCAAACGGCTCACAAGTGGTCCGCGTGGCTCGATGAATGTTGAACCAGCAATTTCCGCAGACAGCAAAAAGATCGCGTTTTCTTCAGATCGCTCGGGGCAACCGATGATTTACACAATGGATTCAGACGGATCAAACGTAAAACGAATCACATTCGCAGGAAAATATAACTCGACTCCAACTTGGTCGCCTGATGGTAAGAAGCTGGCTTTTGCCGGATTCTTGAAGGGAAACTACGATATTTTTATAGTGAATGCAGACGGAACAGGACTCGAACGTCTTACGCAGTCGAAGAAATCTAACGGTAAAGCCGCTGATTCTGAAGATCCAAGCTTTTCTCCTGATGGGAGACATATTGTTTTCACTTCGAACCGTACTGGGGTGAAGCAACTTTATATGATTAATCCTGATGGGTCCAATGAAAGAAGAATCACCAAAGATTCTTCGAATTATTTCAAGCCAAAATGGTCGGCGAATCTTGAGTGAGATCGCGAATTCTTCTGTAGATTCAAAATTGAGGGCCTTGGCTGAAAAAATTTCTCCAGCCCTCCATAGATATTTTCGAATTGAATTTTCTGACTCCGAACTTCCGACCAAACTTCGTAAAGAACGCGCTAAAAATTGGTGTGAAGCTGCCTTAAACACCATTTTAGATAAGCGGTCTGCAAAAGACATTTGTTACGATTGGTCTCTTGTTGCAGACAAAATTGTGACTGAGGCCTTTAGCTTTTTAAATGGCCATAATTTAGGGCTGGCTCTTTTTGCAATTGGGAAATGGGGTTCAAAAGAGCTTAATCTAAGTTCTGATATTGATTACGTTTTTGTGGCGGACGAATTACGGGACGAACACACAAGGTTCTGCAGACAATTTCAGAGTTTAATTTCCGAAGTTAGCTCCTTTGGCTTTTGTTTTCGTTCAGATCTTGACCTGCGGCCTGGAGGGCGAATGGGCCCTCTTGTTCCAACTGCAGGTCAATTTGAAGATTATTATGGAAACCATGGAGAAACATGGGAACGGCTGGCTCTAGTTCGCATTCGATATATTTGCGGATCAGAGTCAGTCAAAAAACAAATCGAAAGTTTTTGTTCCAAGTTTATTTACAGAAAACATTTGGATTATACTCTCTTAGAAGATTTAAAAAATCTTCGCTCACGAATTCACGCCAGCCGTACACAATCCGACGAACATTCAATTCACCTGAAGCTTGATGTGGGCGGTATTCGCGATATTGAGCTGTTCGCGCATGCACTTTTGGTTATTCATGGAGGAAAGGATCCGTCGATCCGTACAAACCTAACGGGCGAGGCCTTCGAACGCTTAAAATCGCGCAAAATGCTTAAAGATACGGAAGCAGATTTTTTGGGCGAATTTTATTGGCGACTGCGTAAATATGAAAATTTTGTTCAGGCCTTAGAAGACACGCAAACCCATACCTTACAAAAAAAAGACTTAGACGTTTGGAGAGAAATTAATCCAATTCCTGCGAGCGAATGGACCGAAATTAAATCCGGAATGCAAGTCGTGGATGTAATTGTAAGTAGTCTACTCGGAAAGGTCGAAGCTCAAAACGAATTCCCCGATGACGAAGATCAGCAAGATCAGTGGCTCTCCGACCAAGGCCTTCGGGGAGAAAAAATTCAGGCCTATTGGAATGAAATTTTAAGTCTCACAGCGCTTTCGCAAAAAAGAGAGCGCGACGAGAAGTCGAGAAGAGAGTTTCTAAGTCATTTTGTAAATGATCTAAGGGAAATCGCAATTGACTCAGAACTTGCATTTTCTCATCTTCGCGACTTTTTAAAGTCGACACGAGCGAAAGCGACATTTTTTACCCTTTTGAATCGCGAGCCGCATCTAAGAAAAAAACTAGCATGGCTATTTTCGGTTTCCCCCTATTTAAGTCGCCTTCTTACGGAAAGACCTGAACTCTTAGACAGCTACTTCTATAGACAACAGGATGTTCTTTCTGAAGATTGGGATGTTCTTCTCAATCAGCTTTTAGAAAAAAAGCTGCTGACAGAGCTTACCGTTGGGAGCGATTTTCTCACAGACAGAAATCTTAAAACGCTTTTAAGCTCGCTGAGTCAGTGTGCAGACGAAGTCGTGATAACGATTCTTAAAAAATTGAAGTCTGAGCATCCGGGGTCAACACTCGATATGATTCCCCTTGGAAAATGGGGTGGAAAAGAACTAGGTTTTCGATCTGATTTAGATTTTGCTTTTATAACCAAAGATGAACCAACGGTTGAGGACTATAAAATTGCAAGAAGAGTCATTTCGCGACTAACCGATCCGCATAAAGGTGGAAATCTTTATTCGATTGACTTGCGCCTTCGTCCGTCTGGCAACTCTGGACCCTTAATTGCGTCGCAGGAAAAATTAAAAAACTTTTTAGAAAAAGAAGCCGAAGCCTGGATACGGCAGGCTTATCTTAAATCGCGATGCCTACTAGGAACATTTCAGATTCCACGCTCAACCTCAGGTTTTTCTACCGAAGAGCTCGATGAGCTTAAAAGGATCCGCAAAGAGCTGCTCGAAGGAAAACTGAAACAAGGTCTCGATTTAAAATATTCGCGTGGTGGGCTGATCGACATCGAATTCACAACTCAGATCGCTGTTTTGAAAAACAAAATTGAATCTGCGGGTACTTCAACTGAAGAACAGATAAAAAAACTAAGTGAATCTTTGCCCGAATGGAAAAATAAGGAATTTGAAATCGTCATTAACTATCGTGAACTTCGTCTCTACGAGCAAATGCTCCAACTAGTCGGCTCAAGCTCAGGCTCTCAATTTGGGTCAGATAAAAAAGAACTAGAAAAGGTCTCTGCAATTTTTAAAACAGATGTCGACAACCTCCTCTCGCATCTCGAAAAAATTTTCAAAAGCTCCAAAGAAACCCTAAAAGACCTAGATCCATCAGGCGCCCTAACCTCAGACTAAACCCACCCCCAGAAGGTACGCCATACCTTCTGAAAAAACACCAAAAGGTACGCCGTACCTTCTGGATAGGCGGTGCGTTGTAGAGATGATGATTATTCATTGCCGGATAGCCTCCATTTTGAGATGGAGTCAAAAACCTTGACCCTCATAATGTCATTCGTTAACGCTGGACCCTGATTAAGTGCTTAGAAAGATGGAAAAAATGACCACTCGCATTGGAATTCGCCAGATCCTCTTTATTTATGTTGTTGCCGCTCTTCTTGTAAGTATGAGCTTTTATGCTGATGCAAAAGAAGAAGCCGATTCTGCCGCTGAGACCAAAAAAGAGCAGACCAAAGCGGATGCAAAAAAGGAAGACTCTAAAGCTGAGGGCAAAAAGGAAGAAGAGAAAAAGGCTAGCGAGAAGAAGAAGAAAGAAAAAAAAGGAAAAGCAGGAATTAAAGCCGAAAAATCAAAAAACTGTTCAATTAAAGGAGCAAAGAACGTGTTTGCAAAATTTGAAACAAACAAAGGAAATTTCAAAGCAAAACTTTTTTCTGACAAAGCACCAAATACTGTGGAAAACTTTGTGTGCTTAGCCGAAGGAATCAACTGGAAGACAAAAAAGCCTCTCGACAAACCTTTTTATGATGGTGTGATTTTCCACAGAATTATCCCTGGCTTCATGATCCAAGGTGGCGATCCAACAGGAACTGGAATGGG